>NZ_JAGIQE010000019.1:0-143936 GCF_017815075.1 Burkholderia sp. AcTa6-5
CTACTGCTGGCAGAACAGCAGGTCTTGTCCGGTTGCTATTGGCAAGACAGTTGTGATAGCGACTTTCAGGTCGCACCCTGTATGGATATACAGTATATGGCAATGCGTCCGCGCCGCACAGCAGCGGTGTAAAACCGGTTTTCGTCGGAAGAAATCGGGGAGAAGCCGGCGCGCCCGTCATGCCACGGCGCGCCGGCCCGCAACGCGTCAGCCGCGTCGACCACTTTACGTTATGCTGTCCGCCGACCCGACCCACACCATCGGAGGGGACTTGAAACGAACGATTCGTGCGATCGCATGGGTGGCCGTCGCGCTGGCGCTGCCGGGAGCAGCCTTCGCGCTGACCGACGGCAGCGCGCAATACGACGACTGCATGCTCAATGCGCTGCGCGAGAGCCGCAACGGCGCCGCCGCGCAGCTGATCCAGCGCTCATGCGATGCGCTGTACCGCAACAACGCGATGCTGCTGCCGCGCGAACGGCGCTTTCACGAGTGCGTGGTGCAGTCGCTGCCGGGCGTGCGCGACAACTATGCGATCCAGCAGATCATGTCGATCTGCTCGCGGCGTGGGGAGATGTGAGCGGGGGCTGAACGCCACGCTGTCGGCCCTCCTTTACGCGCACCGATATGAAAAAGGGGCTGCGCGATGTTTGCAGCAACGCCGGACAGCGCCCCCCCGTCAGGTCGTAGACAAACTCGGTGAGCGGTCAGTCGTAGAGCCAGCGCCCCGCTTTTGCCGATGCGATCAGCATTCGAACATTCAGATCCGGAACACGATGGATCACTTTTTTCTTAAACGGATTGATCAAGTCAAGAAACGAAGAATCGTCTTCCGGATAATATTTTTTAATATCGAACCCACTTATATCAACATTAAATTTCGCCGAATACTCCCGCATCAGATCCTCGACCTCACAATCATCAAAACGCAAGTCCAGATCCAAATCGGTACTTTCCGTTATCTCATCGGCCATGAATGATATAGAGAATCCGGATTTTTTCCTTACAAACTCAATCACCCTTTTTTCAAGATCTACCATAACCTATCCCCCTCCCTTGCAACTCTATTGTAGTGAGCCACCGTCTTGCCGGCAATAATAGAAATATCCCTTGCAAGAATCACCCAACCAAGCACGGGGATCGTTCTTCCTACGAAGGTTCCGATGTTTCTAACCAGCCTGATTTTCAAATTTCGCACCGGTCCGCCTACCAGTGTTGGCAATTTCCAACCAAACGGGAATTGAGCCTTTTGAAAAACTCTTCTTGAGTATTTGCTTGCAAGCGAAGTCCCCTGTATCGCGTCGATCGGCTTTGCCCTGGTCGGCAAATTACTTCTACCCAGCAAGATCATACCAACCGACACGGCATCATCGACGCCCAACTGATTCATCGTTTCGTCAACCATGATCCAGAAGAACAATTCTCCCGCAGTCAGATTGACCATCCCATAGCAATGGTAAGCCGCACTCAATTTCTCGACAGCACTCATTCAGCGTCCTCGTTCGCAATTTTTAAAAATGTTTTTTAGTCTAACGAAGACGTACGGTTACCGTGCCGACAAACCCGGCCGATCTGTTGACCGATCGCACCGCAACGACGGTGGAATCTCACGCGGAATAAATCGTCATTCTGCTCGACGCGAGCAATGACGGGGCGCAACGGGACGCCGGAGAGAGAAAGTGCATAGCGATTCCGAATTCGAGCAGTCGCGCACACGTTCCATACCAACGTGTCGAACCGTTACCAAACGGCTTTATCCATGAACGTCAATGCAATTGCGGCGTGTAATCTTCACGCTACTCCCGCATCTCGAAAGCATTCCGCTCGCACGCGAAAAAAAGGCCTGCACACGTGCAGGCCTTCGTTCGATCAACCGATCACGTTCAGAACGACGCGACCATCGAGCCCTTGAACTGCTTCTTGATGAATTCCTTCACTTCCGGCGACTGGTACGCCTTGACCAGCTTCTTCACCCACGGCTGATCCTTGTCCTTCGCACGCACGGCGATCAGGTTCGCGTACGGGCTCGTCAGCGCTTCGAGCGCGATCGCGTCCTTGGTCGGCTGCAGGTTCGCGGCCAGCGCGTAGTTCGTGTTGATCACGGCCGCGTCGACGTCCGACAGCACGCGCGGCAGTTGCGCGGCGTCGAGTTCGGAGATCTTCAGCTTCTTCGGGTTCTCGGCGATGTCGAGCACCGTCGCGTTGTTGCCGCCCGTGCCGGCGCCCGACTTCAGCTTGATCACGCCTTGCGTCTGCAGCAGCAGCAGCGCGCGGTTCTCGTTCGACGGATCGTTCGGCACCGCGAGCTTCGCGCCCTGCGGCAGATCCTTCAGCGACTTGAACTTCTTCGAATACACGCCGATCGGCGAAATGTAGGTCAGACCCGCGCTGACGATCTTGTAGCCGCGCTGCTTCACCTGGCTGTCGAGGTAGGGCTGATGCTGGAAGCTGTTCGCGTCGAGGTCGCCCGAATCGAGCGCCGCGTTCGGCTGCACGTAGTCGTTGAACTCGATGACCTTCACGTTCAGGCCTTCCTTCTCCTTCGCGACCTTCTGCACGACTTGCCACACTTGCGCATCCGGGCCGGCGACCGTACCGACCTTGATCACCTTGTCTTCGGCATGCGCGCCTGCCGACAGCGTCAGCGCGGCGCCGGTGGCCAGCACGGAAAATACCTTCAGGAGACTGCGACGCTTCATCTGTTTCTCGCTTGCTTGCTTACTTGAAATGGGGCGCGATACGGGTATGCCCGGACTCGCAGGAAGGGGCAAATGGTGTCACAGGATCGGCGGGAAGTGAAATACATCCCGCTCATATGGGTATGCACCAGCGCAGTGCCGGCGGCCGATGCCCGATTCGGCCGTTAGTTGCACTTTTTCGTCGATGCATCGGCTCATCAGCCCATCGGCCGACACCCGTCACGCCGCCGCCACCTCGTCGACCGCCTCCGCGCCGCCGAATGCCGGTTCGGCCGCCCTGCCGCCGGCCTCGCGCGCCGACGGGCCGCCGGTATTGCCGACCCGGAACGAACCGACCGCATCGCGCAGCCGCGCGGCCTGTTCCTGCAGCGACGCGGCCGCCGCCGCCGCTTCCTCGACCAGCGCCGCGTTCTGCTGCGTCACCTGGTCCATCTGCGTGACGGCGCGCCCGACCTGCGTGATGCCGCTCGCCTGCTCCTCGGACGCGGCCGCGATCTCGCCCATGATGTCGGTCACGCGCGCGACCGCCTGCAGGATCTCGCCCATCGTCGTGCCGGCCTGGCCGACCAGCGTCGAGCCGTTGCGCACGCGCTCGACCGAATCGACGATCAGCGCGCGGATCTCCTTCGCGGCCGTCGCGCTGCGTTGCGCGAGCGAACGCACCTCGCCCGCGACCACCGCGAAGCCGCGGCCCTGCTCGCCCGCGCGCGCGGCCTCGACTGCCGCGTTCAGCGCGAGGATGTTGGTCTGGAACGCGATGCCCTCGATCACGCCGATGATGTCGGCGATCTTGCGCGAGCTGTCGTCGATCTCGCCCATCGTGCCGATCACGCGGTTCACGACGTCGCTGCCGGTGCGCGCGATGTCCGACGCATTGTTCGCGAGCCCGCTCGCCTGCCGCGCGTTGTCCGCGTTCTGCTTCACCGTCGCGGTCAGTTGCTCCATGCTCGCGGCCGTTTCCTCGAGCGACGCGGCCTGCTCCTCGGTGCGCTGCGACAGGTCGTCGTTGCCGGCCGAGATCTGGCGGCTCGCCGACGCGATCGCTTCGGCCGACTGGCGAATCCCGCCGATCGTCGCCTGCAGCCGCGCCTGCATGTCGTGCATCGCGGCCATCATGCTCGTGCGGTCGCCGGCGCGCACCGGCACCGGCTGCGTGAGGTCGCCCTGCGCGATGCGCGCCGCGAGCGCGGCCGCTTCGTCCGGCTCGCCGCCGAGGCTGCCGCGCACGTTGCGGATGATCACCAGCATCGCCGCGCTGATCACGAAGCCGATCACGAACACCACGGCCAGATGGCCGAGCAGCGTCCGGTAATAGACGGTGTCGATGTCCTTCAGGAACACGCCGCTCGAGATGTTCCAGTCCCACGGCGCGAACCGCGTGACGTAGCTGATCTTCGGTACGGCCGTCTCGCTGTGCGGCAGCCGCCCGCGATATTCGGCGAACCCGCTGCCGGTCGCCTTCGCCGCGTTCAGGATCGTCACGAACAGCGGCTTGCCGTCCGGATCGAGATAGTCGCCGACCTGCGTGTCGACGAGCTTCGGCAGCGTCGGGTGCATCAGCACGACCGGCTTCGAATCCATCACGAACACATAGCCCGAATCGCCGTAGCGCATCGCGGCGAGGCGCGCGAGCGCGTCGCGCTTCGCGTCGGCCTCGGGCATCGTGCCGCTCTGCGCGAGCGCGTGATAGGCCTTCACGATGCCCGCCGCCGAGTCGACGAGATTCGCGATGCCAGCCTTGCGTTCGGCGAGCATCGTCGCGCGCGTCTCGTAGGCGCTCCATGCGCCGACGCCCAGAAGACCGATCCATACCAGCGCAAGCGCGAGCCACAGCTTGCGGTTCAAACTCATTCTGCTCATCTGCGTGCCTCTGTCGATGTCGATGCATCCGGCGCGCGAACGGCCTGCCGCGCGCAAACGGTTGCTCTTTCATTTACGGCACCGAGGCTTACATCTTGAATACGCGCCGCCGCGGCGAACCGGCGATCGACAGGCACGCCGTCCGTCACGCGCCGGCGCCGGCGCGACAGCCCGCGTCCGCTGTGCTAAAAAGACCGGCGGCCGGCGCGCCAAGCGCCGGCATCATTCCAGGGCCATCCATGTACGTCATCGACATCCACTACACCGCGTCGCTCGAGCGCATCGACGACGCGCTCGAACGCCACCGCGCGTATCTGCAGCCGCAGTTCGACAAGGGCATCTTCATCGCGGCGGGGCCGAAGGTGCCGCGCTCAGGCGGCATGATCCTCGCGGCCCGCATCGATCGCGACGAACTCGACGCGATCCTCGAAACCGACCCGTTCGTCACCGAGGGGCTCGCCACCTATCGCGTGACGGAATTCCGGATCACGCGCGCCGCGTCCGGCTTCAACGTGCCGGCGCTGCCGTAACGCGGCTTCGGCGCAATACGCGCACATGCCGACGCGCCGCCCGGCGGGCAGCGCATGCGCACGACGAAGCGAGCGGGAAAACGTGACGGCGCGAAACGGCCGTCACGCGAAACGCCGGGCCGCGCGCCCGGCGGCTGCCGGTCAGTCGACCAGCAGCTTCAGGTCGTGGACCCAGGGCGCCGGGCCCTGGCCGTCACGCACGAACAGGCGCAGCTTGCCGTCGCGATCGAACACGTAGCTCGCGGCCGTGTGATCCATCGTGTAGCTGCCGGGCGTCTTGCCGGGCACCTTCGCGTAGTACACGCGGAAATCCTTCGTGATCTTCTTGAGCGCCGCTTCGTCGGCCGGCCGCAGGCCGATGAACGACGGATCGAACGCGGGCACGTACTGGCCGAGCAGCGCCGGCGTGTCGCGTTCCGGATCGACGGTGACGAACAGCACCTGCACGCGCTTCGCGGCATCGGGCCCGAGCTGCTTCAGCGCTTCGGACAGCTCGGCCATCGTGGTCGGGCACACGTCCGGGCAGTGCGTATAGCCGAAGAACATCACGACGGCTTTGCCCTTGAAGTCGGCGAGCGTGCGGACCTTGCCGGTCGTATCGGGCAGCGAGAAGTCGCTGCCGAACTGCGTGTTGCCGGTGATGTCGAGATTCTGGAATTTCGGCGCGTTGTCGCATCCGGCGAGCAGCAGCGCTGCCGTGAATGCGCACGCGAGCATCCAGCCTTGGCGCGCGCGGCGCCCGAACCGTGATGGGAGCATTGCGTTCAAACCGTGCGGTTACACGCCGAGCAGCGGGCGTGCATAGTGATCGACGAGCAGCGCGACAAACAGCAGCGACAGATAGACGATCGAGTAGCGGAAGGCCTTGCGGGCGAGTGCGTCCGAATAGTCGCGATGGATCTTCCACGCATACGCGAGGAACACCGCGCCGAGCAGCACCGCGCTCGTCAGGTAGACGGCCCCGCTCATCCCGGAAATGAACGGCATCATCGTGACCGCGAACAGGATCACCGTATACAGCAGGATGTGCAGCCGCGTGAACTTCTCGCCGTGCGTGACGGGCAGCATCGGCAGCCCGGCATTCTCGTAATCCTTGCGGCGATAGAGCGCGAGCACCCAGAAATGCGGCGGCGTCCACACGAAGATGATCAGCACGAGGATCCACGCGTCGCCCGGCACCGCGCCGGTGACGGCGGCCCAGCCGAGCGCCGGCGGCATCGCGCCCGACGCGCCGCCGATCACGATGTTCTGCGGCGTCATCGGCTTGAGCAGCAGCGTGTAGACCACCGCGTAGCCGACGAACGTCGCGATCGTCAGCCACATCGTCAGCGGATTCGTGAACGTGTAGAGCGTCCATGCGCCGACGCTGCCGAGCACCGCCGAGAACAGCAGGATCTGCGGCGTCGTGATCTCGCCGCGCGCGGACGGACGCCACGCGGTACGGCGCATCATCGCGTCGATCTTCTGTTCGACAAGGCAGTTGATCGCGAACGCGGCGCCGGCCAGCAGCCAGATGCCGACGGTGCCGCCGATCAGCACGTGCCACGGCACCATGCCCGGCGTCGCGAGGAACATGCCGATCACCGCGCAGAACACCGCGAGCTGCGTGACACGCGGCTTCGTCAGCGCCATGTACTGGGAAAAGCGGCTACCGGGCGATTGGGAGAGGGTGCTTTGCATGGGGACGGTCACGCCGGGGCGACGTCGCGCGCAGGCTGCGCGACACGGCCGGGGCGGCTTGAAAGGATGCGAAAGTTTAACATGACGACGAGCAGCAGCAGGATCGCGGCCCCGCCGTTGTGCGCGACGGCGACGGGCAGCGGCCACTGCAGCACGATGTTGGTCAGGCCCGTCACGAACTGCAGCAGCACGACCAGCAGCACGCCGTTCGCGGGCCGCCGCAGCGATTCGAAGCGGCGCATCTTCAGCGCGAACGCGACCAGGTACGCGACCACGACGAACGCGAACGTGCGATGCGTCCAGTGGATCGCGACCAGCGCGTCCTGCGTGATCGCGTCGCCGTCCTTCGTCATCCCGAGCGCGCGCCACAGGTGGAAGCCGTGCTGGAAGTCCATCGGCGGAATCCACTGGCCGTTGCAGGTCGGGAAGTCGGTGCACGCGAGCACCGCGTAGTTGGTGCTCACCCAGCCGCCGAGCGCGATCTGCACGACCAGCAGCACGAGCGCCGCGAGCGCGGCCGCACGGTAGCGGCCGGCCTCCGGGTCATGCGACGGCAGCGGCGTCTGCCGCGCCGCGAGCCAGCCGAGCGTGCCGAGCAGCGTGAGGCCGAGCAGCAGGTGGATCGTGACGATCACCGGTTGCAGCTTCATCGTGACCGTCCATGCGCCGAACGCACCCTGCACGAGTATCAGCAGCAGCAGGCTCGTCGGCCACCACGGCGACACGTGCAGCGGGCGGCGGCGCAGCCGCGCGGCCCACGCGATCGCCACCTGCGCGATGATCAGCACGCCGATCGCCATCGCGAAATAGCGGTGGATCATCTCGATCCACGCCTTCGTCATGCTGACGGGCCCGGTCGGCATCGCCTGGTGCGCGGCCGTGATCGCGGCGTGCGCGATGAACGGCGACGACGTGCCGTAGCAGCCGGGCCAGTCGGGGCAGCCGAGCCCCGAATCGGTCAGCCGCGTGAAGCCGCCGAACATCACGAGATCGAGCGTCAGGAACGTGGTGATCCACACGAGCTTGCGGAACTTGTCGTCGTCGGCCTTCACCCACACGTACGACAGCGGCAGCAGCGCGATGCACGCGCCGATCAGGCCGAGTTGCAGTAGATACGACATCGGAATGGTGCCTCGTTCTCTCGCCTTAACCGATGCTCGACCACTTCAGCAGCTTCGTCACGTCCGACTTGATCTTGCTGGGATTCGGGTCTTTCGGGAAACGCATCATCAGGTTGCCGTTCGGGTCGACCATGTAGATGTGGTCGCTGTCCTTCGTGCCGGCATCGGCCGGCAGCCACGCGGCCACCGCGGCCGGATCGGCGACGAGCCGGCGCGTGTCCGGGTAAGCATCCAGTACCTTCTGCGGCGTCGCGCCCGCATCGCTGCGCAGCCACACCATCGTGATCCGGTGCCGCTCGCCCGCCTGCGTGACGCGGATCTGGCGCATGAAATAGAGCTTCTGCGCGCACGCGTCGTCGCACGCGCTGCGGTCGGTCATCACGAACAGCCAGACCCCGCGCAGCGACGACAGCGGCACCGTCTTGCCGGTTTCGTCGGTGACCTGCAGATCCGCCGGGATCGGGCGCTGCGGCTCGATCAGCGTGCCGTAGTTCGTCGATCCGCCCTTCGGCTTGATTACGTAATAGGTGAAGTACGACGCGATCATCGGCGCCGCGCACACGAGACCGAGCAGCACGAGCATCCAGCGGCCGCGCTTGCGGGCCGCAGGCGACATCGGCGCAGCGGCCGGACCCTGACGGGAAGATTGCATGGACAAATCAGACCTCTCGAAACGAACCCGCGGCGCCGGCGCCGCGTCCTGGCATGACGCTCACGCGCCGGCCGACTTCTTCGCCGCACGCCGCGCGGCGTACAGGCCGAAGCCGAGCGCGGCCGCCGCCATCGCCCACCACTGAAACATGTAACCGTAATTGCGCTCGACGCCGGTCGTCGCCGCCGGCCAGTCGCGCACGAGCTTGTCGCCGTCGTCGCTCGTCTGCTGGATCACGAACGGCTGCAGCGGCAGCCCGGTTTCCTTCGCATACGCGGCGACGTCGAGGTTCTGCCGGATCTTCTGGTGCGCGGCCGACCCGCCTTCGCCGAGCTCGAACGCCCGCGACGCATCCGCGCGCGCGATGCCGACGATCTCGACGTCGCCCGCCGGCGTCGCGAACGGCTCGATCGCCGTGCGATCGGCGATATTGCGCGGCAGCCAGCCGCGGTTCACGAGCACGACGCCGCCGCCCGTGAGTTTAAACGGCATCACGACGTAAAAACCCGGCTGGTCGTTATACGGCCGATTGTCGAGAAACACCGCCTGCTCGGGCAGAAAACGGCCCTTTGCCCGTACGCGATGAAACTCGATCGACGCGAGCGGCACCGGCTGCGCGCCGAGCTCGACCGGCGCCGCCTGCTCGTAGCGCGCGATGCTCGCCTGCAGCGCTTCCTTCTGGTGCGCGCGGTCGCGCTGCCAGAAACCGAGCCGGATCGTGACGGCGACGACGACGAGGATCAACAGCGCAGGCAGCCAGCGAATCTTCATCGGGCGGCCCGCCCGGCGCGTTCGCGAAAGCGAAGTGCGATAATTATCCTCTTCCTTTCGAATTGCCGTCGTCCGGTTCGCGTCATGCACATACTCGTTCCCATCGCCTTCGTCCTCATCATTGCCAGCATGGGCTCGGCGCTCTACTTCATGATGCACGACCGCGGCCATACGAAGCGCATGGTCTGGTCGCTCGCCACCCGCGTCGGGCTGTCGGTGTCGCTGTTCCTGCTCATCCTGTTCGCGAACTGGATGGGCTGGATCCATTCGACCGGTTTGCCGATCGGACGTTGATGCCGTCGCCGCGCCGGCCGCTGTGACATTTAGCCGCACGGCCGCGCCACCAAGTAAAAGCGCCGCCTGACTGAGTCGCGGCGGCGCCAGGGTGGTGTCGCGCGCAGCGTCGCCGCCGCGCCCGCGACACCAATGAAAACGGCCCGCGCATCGCTGCGCGGGCCGTTTTTCCATTTACAGCCAGTAGACGACGACGTACAGGCCGAGCCAGACGACGTCGACGAAGTGCCAGTACCACGCGGCGCCTTCGAATGCGAAGTGATGATCGGGCTTGAAGTGGCCGCGGATCATCCGCACCAGCACCACCGCGAGCATCGTGCCACCGAGGAACACGTGGAAGCCGTGGAAGCCGGTCAGCAGGAAGAACGTCGAACCGTACACGCCCGAGTTCAGCGTCAGGTTCAGTTCGTTGTATGCGTGGTAGTACTCGAAGCCCTGCAGGAACAGGAAGCAGACACCGAACACGAGCGTCGCGGCGAGCCACGCGATCGCCTTCTTGCGATGATCGTCGCGCAGCGCGTGGTGCGAGATCGTCAGCGTCACGCCCGACGACAGCAGGAACGCGGTGTTCAGCGTCGGGATCGGCCACGGGCCCATCGTCTTGAAGTGACCGGCGAGCGCGGCGGGGCCTTCGTTCGGCCACACGGCGGAGAAGTCCGGCCAGATCAGCTTGTAGTCGAGGCTGCCGAGCTGGTGCAGCGCGATTTCACGCGCATAGAACAGCGCGCCGAAGAATGCGCCGAAGAACATCACTTCCGAGAAGATGAACCAGCTCATGCTCCAGCGGTACGACTTGTCGACGTTCTTGCCGTATTGACCGCCTTCCGATTCGGCGATCGCGTCGCCGAACCAGTGATACAGCGTGAAGAGCAACCACAGCAGGCCGAGCAGCGCCGCATACGGCGCCCAGTCGTGACCGTTGATCCACAGCGCTGTCGACCCGAGCATGACCAGCAGGCCGATGGCCGCGCTGATCGGATGCTGCGACGGATGCGGCACGAAATAGTACGGGGTCTGGTTTTGACCGCTCATGCTTGATTCTCCACTTCAGTCCAATTTGTGTACCGGAAACCGCTCCGGCTTTATTTCTTGCGCGGCGAGACCGCCACCGCTCTTCCCTGCACGCCGCGCCGTGGCGCCGCGCACTGCATTCTTTCGAGGCCGCGGGCCGCTAGCCGCGCGCCTTCAGCCCACGACCGCACGCACGATCAGGATCAGCACGCCGATGAACACGCCGGCCGCGAGCAACGCGACGATCAGCACGTGCAGCGGATTGAGCTGCGTCGCGTCGGCCTCCAGGTCGCGCCGCTTGCGCACCCCGAAGAACGACCACAGCACCGCTTTCAGCGCCTGACCGAACGTCCCGCTCCGCTTGGTTTCCGTCATCGCCCCGTCTCCTTCGTCATGCGTCCGGCTTCACCGCACCCTGCGCCGCCGTACTGCGCTGCGCCGGCGCCGGCGTGGCCGGGGTATTCAGCTCGAAGAACGTGTACGACAACGTGATCGTCTTCACGTCCTTCGGCAATTTCGGGTCGATCACGAACACCACCGGCATCTTGCGCGACTCGTTCGCGGTCAGCGTCTGCTGCGTGAAGCAAAAGCATTCGATCTTCTTGAAGAACTCGGTCGCCTGCTTCGGCGCGTAGCTCGGAATCGCCTGCGCGACGACCGGCCGGCCCTGCCCGTTCGTCACGTCGTACACGATCGTCGTCAGTTCGCCCGGATGCACGTCGAGGCTGTTGTGCTCCGGCTTGAACCCGAGCGGCCCGCGTGCGTTCGCATCGAACTCGACCGACACCGTGCGGCTGGTGTCGACCTGCGAGTTCTTCACCTCGCGCTCGCTGACATCGCGCTGCACCAGGTTGTTGATGCCGGTGATCTGGCAAATCGCCCGATACATCGGGATCAGCGCGAAGCCGAAACCGAACATCAGCCCGGCCACGACGAAGAGCTTCACCAGCATCGAACGATTGAACGCGCGATCCACGGCGCCCGCTTCCGGCTCTTCCGGCTTCGACATACGACGACTTCCTCGCTACTGCGTCAGTTGCTGCATCAGTGGGTGGACAGCCACCACTGCTTGATCACGACACCCACGAAAAAAACGGCGGCGATGACGAGCAGGGTGAGGCCGAGCCGCTTGTTGCCCGCGCGAATCTGCTCGGGCGTTCGTCTTTCTGATGGATTCCGGGTCATCTGAAACTTCGCTGAAACTTCCGTTCCGCGCCCGCCGCGCCTGCCTGCGCGGCAGGCAGCGGCGAAACGCTCGGTGAAACTTACTCGACGTGCGGCGGTTGCTCGAACGTGTGGAACGGAGCCGGGCTCGGCACCGTCCACTCGAGGCCCGTCGCGCCATCCCACGGCTTGTCCGACGCCTTTTCCAGGTCGCCGCCGCCGCGGTAGGCCGGCAGCGCGACCGCGAACAGGAAGTACACCTGCGCGAGGCCGAAACCGAATGCGCCGATCGTCGCCACCTGGTTGAAGTCCGTGAACTGCGCCGGGTAGTCCGCATAGCGGCGCGGCATGCCCGCGAGACCGACGAAGTGCATCGGGAAGAACGTCAGGTTGAAGAAGATCATCGACGCCCAGAAGTGGATCTTGCCGCGCGTCTCGTTGTACATCCAGCCCGTCCACTTCGGCGCCCAGTAATACCAGCCCGAGAACAGCGCGAACAATGAGCCGGCCACCAGCACGTAGTGGAAGTGCGCGACCACGAAGTAGGTGCCGTGATACTGGATGTCGAGCGGCGCCATCGCGAGCATCAGGCCCGTCAGGCCGCCGAACGTGAACACGAACAGGAAGCCGATCGCGAACAGCATCGGGGTTTCGAACGTCATCGAGCCGCGCCACATCGTCGCGAGCCAGTTGAACACCTTCACGCCCGTCGGCACCGCGATCAGCATCGTCGCGTACATGAAGAACAGCTGGCCGGTGACCGGCATGCCCGTCGCGAACATGTGGTGCGCCCAGACCATGAACGACAGGATCGCGATCGACGCCGTCGCGTACACCATCGAGCTATAGCCGAACAGCGTCTTGCGTGCGAACGCCGGGATCACCTGCGACACGATCCCGAACGCCGGCAGAATCATGATGTACACCTCGGGGTGGCCGAAGAACCAGAAGATGTGCTGGTACATCACCGGGTCGCCGCCGCCTGCCGCGTTGAAGAACGACGTGCCGAAGTGGCGGTCGAACAGCACCATCGTGATCGCGCCTGCCAGAACCGGCATCACGGCGATCAGCAGGTACGCGGTGATCAGCCACGTCCACGCGAACATCGGCATCTTCATCAGCGTCATGCCCGGTGCGCGCATGTTCAGGATCGTCACGACGATGTTGATCCCGCCCATGATCGACGACGCGCCCATGATGTGGACCGCGAAGATCGCGAAGTCCATGCCCGGGCCCATCTGCGTCGACAGCGGTGCGTACAGCGTCCAGCCGGCGGCCGTCGCGCCGCCCGGCGCGAAGAACGAGCCGACCAGCAGCACGGCCGCGACCGGCAGCAGCCAGAAGCTGAAGTTGTTCATCCGCGCGAACGCCATGTCGGATGCGCCGATCTGCAGCGGAATCATCCAGTTCGCGAAGCCGACGAACGCCGGCATGATCGCGCCGAACACCATGATCAGGCCGTGCATCGTCGTGAGTTCGTTGAAGAACTCCGGACGCATGATCTGCAGGCCCGGCTCGAACAGCTCGGCACGGATGCCGAGCGCCATCACGCCGCCCGACAGGAACATGATGAACGAGAACAGCAGGTACAGCGTACCGATGTCCTTGTGGTTGGTGGCGAACAGCCAGCGACGCCAGCCGTGCGGGGCTTCGTGCGCGTGGTCGTCGTGCGCGTGGTCCGCGGCTACGTCGTGCCCGATGCTAGACATGAGAATCTCCTAATGCGAATACGTCGACTAACTCAGCGACACGTCAAGCCGCCGGGCCGATCTCGACACGCCGGGCTTCCTTCGCGTCAGCCCCGCCCGTGATCGTTTCCGGCTTTTTGAGAATAATGTGGTCTTCCGCCACGCCTGCTGCCTTCAGCGCATCGCGCACGGCCTGCGCCCGATGCTTCGCCAGTTCGGCGTTCGCGTCGGCCGAGCCCGTCTTGTCGGTGAAGCCCGACAGCGCGAGCTTCGCGTCCGGATGCGCCTTCGCATAGTCGGCCGCGGCGGCGATCGCCGCCTTCGCGTCGGCCGGCAGCACGCTCTTGCCCGTCTCGAAGTAGATCGTCGACAACGCGGCCGATGCCGCTGCCGCCGGCTGCTCGGCGCCCGACGCGGCTTGCGCCGGCGCCGAAGCCGCTTCGGCCGGGGCCGTTGCCGTCGCCGCGCCTGCCGTGTCTTCCGGCAGCTTGCCGTTGCGTGCGTCGGCCACTTGCTTCGGCTGCAGCAGGTCGTTCTTGTGGTTGCCCCACGAGTTGCGTTCGTACGTGACGACCGAAGCGATGTCGAGGTCCGACAGCGACGCCCACGACGGCATCGCGCCCTTGCCGTGCAGCACGCGCTCGACGTGCGCGGCGATCGGGCCGTTCACGATCGGGCTGCCGTCCATCGCCGGGAATGCGCCGAGGCCCTTGCCGTTCACCTGGTGGCAGGCCGCGCAGTTCGCCTTGTAGACTTCCTCGCCGTGCGCGACGAGTTCGGCCATCGTGTAGACCTTGTTCGGATCGACCGACGCGCTCGCCAGCTTGGCCTTCTGCGCGGTGACCCACTTCGCGTAGTCGTCGTCCGACAGGACAACGACTACGACCGGCATGTATGCGTGTTCCTTGCCGCACAGCTCGGTACAGAAACCGCGGAACGTGCCGACCTTGTCGGCCTTGAACCACGTGTCGCGCACGAAGCCGGGGATCGCATCCTGCTTCACGCCGAACGCGGGCACGTACCACGAGTGGACGACGTCGTTCGCGGTCGTGATGATGCGGATCTTCTTGTTGACCGGCACGACGAGCGGATTGTCGACTTCCTGCAGATAGGTGTCGGTGATCGGCTTCTTGCCCATCACTTCGTCGCGCGGGGTGGTCAGCGTCGACAGGAAGCCGATGCCCTCGCCCGGGCCCTTCACGTAGTCGTAGCCCCACTTCCACTGGTAGCCGGTGACCTTGATCGTGAGATCGGCGTTCGTCGTGTCCTTCATCGCGACGACGGCCTTCGTCGCCGGCAGCGCCATCAGCACGACGATGACGAACGGCACGATCGTCCAGATGATCTCGACGGTCGTGCTTTCATGGAAATTGGCGGCCTTGTGGCCCTTGGATTTGCGGTGCGCGAAGATCGAATAGAACATCACGCCGAATACGCCGACGAAGATCACCGTACACAGGATCAGCATCATCGTGTGGAGATCGTAGAGCTCCTCGGCGATCTTCGTGACAGGCGGCTGAAAGTTGATCTCGTTGACACGGGGGCCGCCCGGGCTATCACCGACCGCCAGGGCCGCACCGGCAAAGAGCAATCCGCTGCATGCCAGCACGCCCGCGAGGGCTCGCTTGATTGTTTTCATAGCATCCTTACCCAAAATTTCCATTCAAACCCTCCCCCGTCGCAAGCCGCCGGCCCGTTCCGGCCGATGACCGCGCCTCGTCAGCCGCAGCGCCTGAGCGACACGCGCAGTTCGTCGGCGAACTGCGCACGCTTGTACTGCGCGAGATGCTGCCCGATTACGACGGTCTGCCCGCGCGATACCAGTCGAATCGGATCGCGTGGCGTCGCACCCGGCTCGACCCGCACCCAGCGCGGGTTGAATTCGATCTGCGTGAGCCGCTCCGCATCCATCCGCTCGATCACGAGCCGGTGCGGAAACAGCCTGATGCGCTCGTAATCGACCGCATGGCGAGCATAGATCGCAAATGCGACACCCACCGCCAGCAACTCGATGCCGGTGAAGGGCATGACGAGCCAGGCCCCTCTCCACATCAGCAACGCCGCGATCGCCAGCGAGAAGCCCGCGAGCGACGCATAAAACAGCACGAACTGGCGTGGCGACACCGAACAGTTGCGTTTCATCAGCCAGTCTTCGAGGACCGGTTCGCTGTCCGCCGTCTTCGCCAAAACGCTCGCTGCTTCCATCGCCGCCTCACGCGAATGGCATGCGATGCATGCCTGCATCGGACTCGTCGCCCCGTATTGCGGGGACCCCGGGACGACAAGCTGACGCATTATAGGCGGGTTCAATGGCATCCACAAGCAAGCGCCTATCGCCCGCCAAGCCAAGCGCGACAAGCTTTCCGGCCGTTTTTGCCGCCAATTCGACCCCGCTTTGCGCCGCTAATTTCGGACATAACAAAACCCCTCTTTACCGCTTTACCGATTCTTCGGACGCCCCTTGCCGATGTCCTCGATGCGCACGATCCCGTGCCCTTCCGCGGTCGTGCGCGGCACGGCCTTCCATGCGTGGCCGTAGATCACCTCGAACGTGAGCGGGATCGTGCCGTCCTCGCGCCGGCGCGCGTCGAGCGCATCGCCGAGCGCCGCGCGAAAGCGCCGCGTCGCATGCTGCGGCGCCGTGCGCTCGAACGGATAGGCGCCCCAGCGGCGCACGTCGGCGAGCAGCGTATCGGGGGATTGGTAGGTGACGGTCAGCACTTCCTGGTCCATCACGGGAATTTCGAAGCCGCTCCCGACGAGCATGTCGCCGAGGTCGTGCATGTCGACGAAATCGATCACGCGCGCGGCGGGCGGCGCGACGCCGAGCGCCGCTTCGGCGTCCGCGCAGGCCGCGCGCAGCTCGCGCAGCGTGTCGGGGCCGAGCGTGCTGAACATCAGCAGCCCATTGACGCGCAGCACGCGCTGCCATTCGGGGAAGACGGTATCGGGACGCGAATGCCAGTGGAGCGCGAGATTCGACCAGATCAGGTCGAACGCGCCGCCGGCAAACGGCAGCGCGGCGAAGTCGGCCTGCGCGACGCGCGGGCCGCGCTGGCCCAGCGCCCGGCCGAGCGACGCCGGCAGCCAGCGGCGCCAGGTGGTCTGCTCGACCTCGCGCTGACCGGCCCGCGCGAGCATCGCGCCGGACAGGTCCACGCCGAACACCGGCGCTTCCGGAAAGCGCGCGCGCAGCGCCGGCAGGTCGTCGCCCGGGCCGCAGCCCGCGTCCAGCACGGCCGCGGGGCTCACCTTGATGTATTCGAGGCGCTCGTTCATCCGCTGCGCGATCTCGCGCGGCAGGAACGCAACCGCGTCGAACGTGGCGGCACGGCGGTCGAAGATCCGCCGCAGGCGCCTGGCGTCATTGGCCGGACGGCCGGTTGAAGTCGAAGCTGGGGACATGTCGGGCACACTGGCGAAGAGCCCGAAGTATACTCGCTCGCCTCGCAAGCTTCATTGAGGCGGCATGCCAGGAGTGTTGCGATGGTCCGCGGTTCCGCCGAGCGCACGATGCGCGTCGTTTTGTCGCAGGTTCGCGCGCTGGTCGTGCGCGTCGCCGCGGTCACGCTGCCGAATCGCTGTGCATTGTGCGGCAATTTGTCACACGCGGTGATTTGCGGCGCCTGCGATGCCGCGTACTGGAATGAAGCGCGGCTGCGCTGCGAGGTTTGCGCGGTGCCGCTCGGTGTCGGGCACGCGCGGTCACGCGGCGGCGGTCGCAGCGGCGTCGGTAGCACGTCCGCGTACCGGTGCGAAACGTGCCGCACCGCGCCGCCGCCGTTCGACGCGACGCTCGCGCTCGCCGATTACCGCGCGCCGCTCGACGAGCTCGCGCGCGGCCTGAAGTTTCACGCACGGCTCGCGCTCGGCGGCGAATTCGCGGCCCGGCTGGCGCGGCTGGTCGACGATACGCGCGGCGCGAGCGGCTTCGATCTCGTCGCGCCGGTGCCGTTGTCGCACCGGCGACTCGTCGCGCGCGGCTACAACCAGGCGTGGGCGATCGCGCGTCCGCTCGCGCGCCGGCTCCGCGTGCCGGCGGACGCAGCCTTGCTCGCGCGCGTCGCCGACACCGCGCCGCAGTCGCGGCTCGACCGGCACGCACGGCGCGACAACGTGATGGCGGCTTTCGCGGTGGCAGGCGGCGTCGCCGGCCGCCACGTCGCGCTCGTCGACGACGTGATGACGTCCGGCGCGACGCTCGCGGCGGCCGCGCAGGCGCTGAAGGCGGCGGGCGCCGTGCGCGTGACGAATCTGGTTGCGCTGCGCACCGCCAGGGATTAATTAGATAGAGAGGCCGGCCGCCCGCAGGCGGCCGTCACGAACCGGCCGGCCGGGAACCCTCGCGCATCGCGCGGCCCCGTCGGCCCAGCCAAACCGAAACATGTTCAACGTCGTCCTCGTCGCCCCCGAAATTCCGCCGAACACCGGCAACGTGATCCGCCTGTGCGCGAACACCGGCGCGCACCTGCACCTGATCGAGCCGCTCGGCTTTCCGCTCGACGACGCGCGGATGCGTCGCGCCGGCCTCGACTATCACGAGTATGCGCAGATGCGCGTGCACCGCGACTGGGACGCGTTCGTCGCCGCCGAAGTGCCCGATCCCGCGCGGATGTTTGCGTTCACGACGCGCGGCTCGGGCCGCTTCCACGATCACGCGTTCCTGCCCGGCGACTGGTTCGTGTTCGGCTCGGAAACGCGCGGCCTGCCCGCCGAGCTGCTCGAACGCTTCCCGAACGAACAGCGCGTGCGCCTGCCGATGCGGCCGGACAACCGCAGCCTGAACCTGTCGAACACGGTCGCGGTGGTCGTGTTCGAGGCGTGGCGCCAGGCCGGCTTCGAGGGCGGCGCCTGACGCGCGCCGGACGCGCCCCGCGGCGCTGAAGGCGTCAGGTTCGCGCGAGCCGCGCGCAGTACAGGTCGTAAATGTCGGGGGAAAAGCACGCGAATATCACGCGTGCGAGGCTCGGCGCCTGCGGCAGCATTTCGGCGACGGTGCCGACTGCAATGTCGACGGCCTCGCCGGCCGGATAGCGATAAATACCGCAACTGATCGCCGGAAACGCGATCGACGTCGCGGCGACTTCCTCGGCCAGTTCGATCGCGCGCCGGTAGCACGACGCGAGCAGATCGGCCTCGCCGCGCGCGCCGCCGTACCAGACCGGCCCGACCGCGTGGATCACGTAGCGCGCCGGCAGCCCGTGGCCGCGCGTGAGCTTCGCGTCGCCGGTGTCGCAGCCGCCGAGCGTGCGGCACTCGGCGAGCAGGCCGGGGCCGGCCGCGCGGTGGATCGCGCCGTCGACGCCGCCCCCGCCGAGCAGCGAGCCGTTCGCCGCGTTGACGATCGCATCGACGTCGAGCGTCGTGATGTCGACGCGTTGCGCATCGAGCGTGGTGGAATGGATCTGCAGCATGACACCCTCGCGGAACGCCGGAGACGATTCAAGCGTAGTCCGCTTTGGCGCCGCGCGCCCGGCGCAATCGTGCCGGCGATCGCGGCCCGTGCTACTCGGCGCGCGCGTCGCGGCGCAGCAAGCCGCTGACGGCGTCGCGCGGCGCGATCCCGTCGAACAGCACGCCGCACACGGCTTGCGTGATCGGCATGTCGATCGACTGCGCGCGCGCGAGCGCCAGCACGGCCTGCGCGCAGCGCACGCCTTCGGCCACGTGGCCGAGCGCGCCGAGGACGTCGTTCAGCGTGCGGCCGGCCGCCAGTTGCAGGCCCACCGTGCGGTTGCGCGACAGGTCGCCCGTCGCGGTCAGGATCAGGTCGCCGAGGCCCGTGAGGCCCGTGAAGGTTTCCGCGCGGCCGCCGAGCGCCACGCCGAGCCGCGACATTTCCGCGAGGCCGCGCGTGATCAGCGCGGCGCGCGCGTTCAGCCCGAGGCCGAGGCCGTCGGAAATGCCGGTCGCGATCGCCAGCACGTTCTTCACCGCGCCGCCGACCTCGACGCCGACCACGTCGTCGCCCGTATAGATCCGCATCGCGCCGTGATGGAACGCGGCAAGCGTGCGCTCGCGGCATTCGGCCGACGCGCTCGCCACCGTCAACGCGACGGGCAGCGACTGACCGACCTCGCGCGCGAAGCTCGGCCCCGACAGCACGCCGTTGCTCTGCTGTTCGGGCAGCTCGGCCGCGATCACCTGATGCGGCAGCAGATGCGTGTCGGCCTCGAAGCCCTTGCAGACCCAGACGACGTGCGCGGGCACGCAGCCCGCGTCGCGCATCGCGTGACACAGCGTGCGCAGCCCGGCCACCGGCGCGGCGATCACGCACAGCGCGTCGTCCGCGGCGCCATGCGCGAGCGCGGCGCCGAGATCGGCGTCGTAGCGCAGCGCGTCGGGCAGCGCGATGCCGTCGAGATAGCGGGAATTTTCGTGCCGGGCCTGCAGCCCGGCGATGAGCGCGGCGTCGCGCGCCCACAGAAGCGTATCGTGCCGCGCGGCCAGATGGCCCGCGAGCGCGGTGCCCCAGGCACCGGCGCCGAGAACGGCTACTTTCATACCCAGCACCGGTCCGAGCGAAACGTCAGTTCAGCGTCGTGCCATTCGGCGCGCCGTTCGGTGCACCTGCCGCGCCGGCCTGCTGCTGAAGCTGCGCGAGACGCTGCTCGTACAGCGCCTGGAAGTTGATTTCCGCGAGGTGGATCGGCGGGAAGCCGGCGCGCGTGATCGCGTCGGCGATGTTCGAGCGCAGGTACGGGAACAGGATCGTCGGGCACGCGATGCCGACGAGCGGATCGAGCTGTTCGTCCGGAATGTTGCGGATGTCGAAAATGCCGGCCTGCTTCGCTTCGATCAGGAACGCGACCTTGTCCTTCACCTTCGCGGTGACGGTACCCGACACGACGACTTCGAACACGCTTTCCGCGAGGCGGTCGGCCTTGACGTCGACTTCGACTTCAACCGACGGCATGTCCTGCTCGAGGAAGATCGCCGGCGAATTCGGCTGCTCGAGCGACATATCCTTCAGGTAGACGCGCTGGATGTTGAAGAACGGTTGGTTTTCGACGTCGGACATGGTGTTTCCCTAAAAGTGGTGACGGGGCGGCCCGGCTGTTCGCCGGCCGCCACGGATGAATCCTGCGCGCCCAAGCCGCGGCGCGGCCGGCGGCCATTCTGCCCTAATCAGGCCGCTTGCAGAAGCGGCACGAGGCCGCCTTCGCGGTCGAGCTTCGACAGATCGTCGTAACCGCCGACGTGCGTGTCGCCGATATAGATCTGCGGCACCGTGCGGCGCCCCGTGCGCGTCATCATTTCCTCGCGGCGGGCCGGATCGCGATCGATCAGCACCTTCTCGATCTGCTCGACGCCGCGCAGCTTCAGCAGGCGCTCGGCCTGCATGCAATACGGACACACCTGCGTGCTGTACATCAAAACCTTGTTCACTTCGCCACTCCTTGTTTGACGACCGGCATCCCGGCCTGCTGCCAGGCGGCCACGCCGCCCTCGAGCACGTGCACCTCGGCGTAACCCGCCGCCTCGACCTCGCGCGCCGCCTTCTGCGACTGCTGGCCGTTCTGGCAGACGAGCAGCACCGGGGTGCTCTTGTTCTTCGCGACCTGCGCAATTTTCGCGCCGATCTCGCCCGCCGCGACCTGACGCGCCGACGGCAGATGGCCGGCGGCGAAATCGGACGCGGTGCGCAGGTCGATCACGACCGCGTTGCGGCGATTGATGAGCTGCGTCGCCTCCGCGGCCGACAGGCCGCCGCGGCCACGGCGCAGGGCCGGCCATGCCAGCAGGCCGCCGGAAACCAGCAGGATCGCGATAAGGGCCAGGTTCGTGTAATTGGTAAAGAACGTCACGGAATGTCGCCGGAAAAAGAGAAATCGGATGAGGACAATCCGGCCATTATAAAATAACCGCCTTGCGCGATGGCGGGCCCGGTCCGGGCGCCGCGCGACGCGCCCCGCTTCCCTCTCACTACCGACCGCAAGATCCATGTACAAACTCGTTCTCATCCGCCACGGCGAATCGACGTGGAACAAGGAAAACCGCTTCACCGGCTGGGTCGACGTCGACCTGACCGAACAGGGTCGCAACGAGGCCTACCAGGCCGGCGAATTGCTCAAGGAGGCCGGCTACACGTTCGACATCGCGTACACGTCGGTGCTCAAGCGCGCGATCCGCACGCTGTGGCACGTGCAGGACAAGATGGACCTGATGTACCTGCCGGTCGTCCATTCGTGGCGCCTGAACGAGCGCCACTACGGCGCGCTGTCGGGCCTCAACAAGGCGGAAACGGCCGCGAAGTTCGGCGACGAGCAGGTGCTCGTGTGGCGCCGCAGCTACGACACGCCGCCGCCCGCGCTCGAGCCGACCGACGAGCGCGCGCCGTTCAACGATCCGCGCTACGCGAAGGTGCCGCGCGAGCAGCTGCCGCTCACCGAATGCCTGAAGGACACGGTCGCGCGCGTGCTGCCGCTGTGGAACGAGTCGATCGCGCCGGCGGTGCGCGCCGGCAAGCAAGTGCTGATCGCCGCGCACGGCAACTCGCTGCGCGCGCTGATCAAGTACCTCGACGGCATCTCGGACAGCGACATCGTCGGCCTGAACATCCCGAACGGCGTACCGCTCGTGTATGAACTCGACGAGAACCTGAAGCCGATCAAGCACTACTACCTCGGCGACGCGGACGCGATCGCGCAGGCGCAGGCCGCCGTCGCGAAGCAGGGCAAGGCGGGCTGACGCCCGGCGCGGCGCCGGGCCCGGCCTCGGCCCGCACGCCGCGCGAACCTTCCCGGCCCTGCCGCGGTCGAATCCGCTTTCGAACCCCGCAGCGCGCCCGGCGGCGCCCCGGCCGGGCCCTCAGCGGCCTTTTCGACGCTTTTCGCGCCGTTCCACTGAGTAATCGGACGAACAGTTATACTTGTCCGCTACATCCCCGCTACCGCCACGCGCTTCCCGACCGCACCAGACTCTCTATGCGAATGAATTTGAAGAACATCGGCCTGATTGCCGCGGGCCTCGCCACGGGCGTGTTCGCCACGCTGCAGGTTTCCGCATCGGCCGAGCAGACCGCCACGGCGCCGCTTCCCCTCGACCAGCTCCGCCTGTTCGCGGAAGTATTCGGGCAGATCAAGCGCGAGTACGTCGAACCGGTCGACGACAAGAAGCTGCTGACGGCCGCGATCAAGGGCATGGTGTCGAGCCTCGACCCGCACTCGTCGTTCCTCGACAAGACCGACTATGACGAACTGCAGGAGCAGACGAAGGGCCGCTTCGCGGGCCTCGGCATCGAGATCTCGCAGGAAGACGGCCTCGTCAAGGTGATCTCGCCGATCGAGGATACGCCCGCGTTCCGCGCCGGCATCCGTCCGGGCGACCTGATCACGCGCATCAACGACAAGCCGGTGCGCGGCATGACGCTCGACAAGGCCGTCAAGCAGATGCGCGGCGAGCCGGGCACCAAGGTCACGCTGACGATCTTCCGCAAGAGCGACGACCGCACGTTCCCGGTCACCGTCACGCGCGCGATCATCAAGGTCCAGAGCGTGAAGATGAAGATGCTCGATCCGGGCTACGCGTACGTCCGCATCACGAGCTTCCAGGAGCGCACGACGCCCGATCTCGCGCAGAAGCTGCAGGACATCGCGCGCCAGCAGCCGAACCTGAAGGGCCTGATCCTCGACCTGCGCAACAACGGCGGCGGCCTGCTGCAGAGCGCGGTCGGCGTGGCCGGCGCGTTCCTGCCGCCCGACTCGGTCGTCGTGTCGACCAACGGCCAGATCCCCGATTCGAAGCAGGTCTACCGCGATACGTACGACAACTATCGCCTGCCGTCCTTCGACGGCGATCCGCTGAAGAACCTGCCGCCGGTCTTCAAGACCGTGCCGATGATCGTGCTGACGAACGCGTATTCGGCGTCCGCGTCGGAAATCGTCGCCGGTGCGCTGCAGGATTCGAAGCGCGCGCAGATCATGGGCAAGACGACGTTCGGCAAGGGTTCGGTGCAGACGGTCCGCCCGATGACGGCCGACACCGCGCTGCGCCTGACCACCGCGTACTACTACACGCCGAGCGGCCGTTCGATCCAGAACAAGGGCATCACGCCGGACGTGCCGGTCGATCAGTACGCGGACGGCGATCCGGACGACGTGCTCGTGACGCGCGAGGTCGACTACACGAACCACCTCGCGAACACGCAGGACCCGAACGAGAAGAAGGAACAGGAAGAGCGCGAGCAGCGCCGGCTGGATCAGCTGCGCATTCTCGAGGAGCAGAACGACAAGAAGACGCCGGAGCAACGCCAGAAGGATCGCGATCGCAAGCCGATCGAGTTCGGCAGCGCCGACGACTTCATGATGCAGCAGGCGCTCAACAAGCTCGAAGGCAAGCCGGTCCAGGCGTCGAAGTCGCTGCTCGCCGAGAGCACGACGAAGGGCCCGGCCGCCAAGGCCGCCACGGCGGCGAAGGCATCGGGCGCGAGCGCCGCGAAGCCGGCTTCCGCACCGAAGCCCGCGTCGGCGCCGCAGTAAGCGCCGGGCGGCATCCAACGGGCCATCGCGGGAAGACCGCGATGGCCCGTTTTTCATGCGCGCCTAAAATAACGAACGTCCGCCCGCCTCGCTCACGATTCCCCATGAACGACGATCAACTCCTTCGCTATTCCCGCCACATCCTCGTCGACGAAATCGGCATCGACGCGCAGCAGCGCTTTCTCGATGCGCATGCGATCGTCGTCGGCGCGGGCGGCCTCGGCTCGCCGGCCGCGATGTATCTCGCGGCGTCGGGGGTCGGCACACTCACGCTCGTCGACGCCGATACGGTCGACCTCACGAACCTGCAGCGGCAGATCCTGCACGGGACGGCGTCGGTCGGCCGCAGCAAGGTCGAATCGGGGCGCGACGCGCTCGCGCAGCTGAATCCCGAGGTGACGGTGAACGCGGTCGCGGCGCGCGTCGACGACGCGTGGCTCGATGCGCACGTGCCGCACGCGAGCGTCGTGCTCGACTGCACCGACAACTTCGCGACGCGGCATGCGATCAACCGCGCATGCGTCGCGCACGGCGTGCCGCTCGTGTCGGGCGCCGCGCTGCGCTTCGACGGCCAGATCAGCACGTTCGATTTCCGCGACGCAGCCGCGCCCTGCTATGCGTGCGTGTTCCCGGAAGACCAGCCGTTCGAGGAAGTCGCGTGCGCGACGATGGGCGTGTTCGCGCCGACCGTCGGGATCATCGGCGCGATGCAGGCGGCCGAGGCGCTGCGCGTGATCGGCGGCATCGGCAAGACGCTCAGCGGGCGGCTGATGATGCTCGATTCGCTGCGAATGGAATGGACGACGATGAAGATCGCGCGCCAAGCCGACTGCCCCGTGTGCGGGGGCCGGCACTGACGCGCGACGGGCATGCGCCAGAGCGCGCATGCGTGACACTTCTCTACCGTTAGCGGCGGCGAAAACGCCTACGCGGCCGCATCCGCGCGCGGCTCGGCGACCGACAGCCGCTGCAGCGCCGCCTGCACTTCTTCCGGCTCGAACGCGGCCAGCACGTCGGCCGTCGGCTTCTCGAGCGCCTTCAGGTGCGCGCGCAGGATCTCCTGCTTCACGACGAGCAACTGGCTCGGGTGCATCGAGAACTCGGTGAGCCCCATCCCGAGCAACAGGCGCGTGAGCGCCGGGTCGCCCGCCATCTCCCCGCACACCGACACCGACACGCCCGCGCGCTTCGCCTCGCGCAACGTGTACGCGATCAGGTGCAGCACGGCCGGATGCAGCGGGTCGTACAGGTGCGCGACCGCGTTGTCGGCGCGATCGATCGCGAGCGTGTACTGGATCAGGTCGTTCGTGCCGATCGACAGGAAATCGAAGCGCTTCAGGAACAGCGGCAGCGCGATCGCCGCGGCGGGAATCTCGATCATCGCGCCGAGGCGCACGTTCGGATCGTATGCGAGCCCCGCGTCGTCGAGCTGGCGTTTCGCCTCGCGGATCAGGTCGAGCGTCTGGTCGATCTCCTGCGCATGCGCGAGCATCGGGATCAGGATCTTCACCTGGCCGAACGCGGACGCGCGCAGGATCGCGCGCAACTGCGTGAGGAACATCTGCGGCTCGGACAGGCTCCAGCGGATCGCGCGCAGCCCGAGCGCCGGGTTCGGCGCCGTTTCGTAGCCTTCGTCGAGCGCCTCGAGCGGTTTGTCGGCGCCGACGTCGATCGTGCGGATCGTCACCGGCATGCCCTTCATCCACTCGACGGCGCGCTTGTATGCGGCGAACTGCTCCTCCTCTTCCGGCATCGCCTTCTGATGCATGAACAGGAACTCGGAGCGAAACAGACCAACGCCGACCGCGCCGGCCTCGACGGCCGCCTTCGCGTCGTCGGGCAACTCGATGTTCGCGTACAGGTCGATCTTCGTGCCGCACAAGGTTTGCGTCGGCGAAAACTTCAGGCGCTGCAGCTTGCGTTGCTCGAGCAGCTTCTCGGACTGGCGATACGAGTATTCCTCGAGGACGATCGGCGCCGGATCGACGATCACGATGCCCTGGTCGCCATCGACGATGATCAGGTCGTCCTGGCGGATCAGCGAACTCGCATGCTGGACGCCGACCGCGGCCGGAATGCCGAGGCTGCGCGCGACGATCGCCGTGTGCGACGTGCGGCCGCCGAGATCGGTGACGAACGCCTGGAACGACTGCGTCTTGAACTGCATCATGTCGGCCGGCGCGATGTCGTGCGCGACGACGATCATCTCGTTCGTGCCGTTGCGGGCCGCGCGATCGAGCGCCTGCGACGCGGACGGCGCGCCGGCGAGCGCCTTCAGCACGCGCTCGACCACCTGCTCGATGTCGGCCTTGCGCTCGCGCAGGTATTCGTCCTCGATGTCGTCGAAATGGCGCGTGAGCAGTTCGAGCTGCTCGGTCAGCGCCCATTCGACGTTGTAGCGGCGCGTGCGGATCAGGTCGATGGTTTCCTGCACGAGCATCTCGTCGCTCAGGATCATCGTGTGGACGTCGATGAATGCGCCGACTTCGCTCGGCGTGTCGTCGGTCAGGTCGGCGCGCAGCGCTTCGAGCTCGCGACGCACGACGTCGAGCGCCGTGCGGAACCGCTCGACCTCGGCGTCGGTCTGGTTGACCTCGATCAGGTAATGGGCGACGTCGAGCGCCGCCGGCGCGATCAGGTACGCTCGCCCGATCGCGATACCTCGTGAGACGGGAATGCCATGCAGCGTGAAGGACACGCGCACCTCCTCTGTACAAGTAAAGCCGCGGCACACTGCTGCGATGCGCTTATGACCCCGGTTAGCGATTATAAATTCCGCGACTCCCTGTTGACTGCATGCAGCGCAGCATTGCGCATTTCGCATCAATGCTTCCGACGAAAAAAATGCCGCGACATCCGCGGCATTCCGACTGGAAACGGCAACGATCGCGCGTCGCGATCACTGGCCTTCGCCGAACTTGTCGGCGATCAGCTTCAGCAGCGCGTCCATCGCTTCCCGCTCGTCGGGACCTTCGGTCTCGATCGTCACGGTGCTGCCGATGCCGGCCGCCAGCATCATCACGCCCATGATGCTCTTCGCATTGATCTTGCGCCCGTTGCGTGTCATCCAGACTTCCGACTGGAAGTTGCCGGCCAGTTGCGTAAGCTTGGCCGATGCGCGCGCATGGAGCCCCAATTTATTGACGATGGTGGTTTCTTGTTGAAGCATGATTCTCGGTCGGATCGGTCGGGACCGCCGGCGGCGCGCGCAGGCGGGTCGGTCTAAAACGAAAAACGGAGACGGAGGCTCAGGGCGATTCGGTGCGCGGCTGCGGTTCGGGCGGAATCGGCGCGCATTGGCCGCAGCCGGTTTCGCTCGGCGGCGGCGGCGTGCCGGACGACACCTCGTGGACGCCCTTCGCGCCGCCGGACAGCGCCTTGTCGACCAGCTTGTCGAGCGGCACGGTGCGGTAGCAGACGGCCCGCACGAGCATCGGCAGGTTCACGCCGGCCAGCACGCGCACGTTGTCGAGCTTCGCGAGCTGGCCCGCGATGTTCGCGGGCGTCGCGCCGTACATGTCGGTCAGCACGACCACGCCGTTCTCTTCGCGCAGCCGCGCAAGTTCCGCGTGCGCGAACGCCATCACCTGGGCCGGATCGCTGTCGGCCATCACGTCGATGCAGCCGATGCGGGCGGGCACGCCGCCGTAGATGTGCGCGATGCAGTCCCGCAGCGCGGTGGCGAGCGGCGCGTGCGCGATGATCAGGATCCCGGCCATGTCAAATCGCTCCCGGCCGCCCCTGGCGGGCCGATACCCCGCGGCGGGGCAATGAGCGTAGCGAGTATGGGGAACGTTTCATGTTCAGCCTTGCAACAGTGTCGGCCCGACCGCCGGGCCTTCGGTGCGCCGATCACGGCACCGGGCAAGCGGGCATTGTAGCAGGCCGGTCAAGCTGCTCCGGCGACGGGGGACCTGCGCGGCCGCCGCCGGAGTTGCGCGGGAGGCGGCCTACGCGGCCGCACGCTCCAGCGCGTCGATGAACATCGCGGCGACGTCGAAGCCCGTCTGTTCCATGATCTCGCGGAAGCACGTCGGGCTCGTGACGTTCACCTCGGTCAGCCAGTCGCCGATCGCGTCGAGCCCGACCAGCAGCAGCCCGCGCGACGCGAGCACCGGCCCCAGCGTGTCGGCGATCTCGCGATCGCGCGGTGTGAGCGGCTGCGCGACGCCGAGCCCGCCCGCGGCCAGATTGCCGCGCACCTCGCTGCCCTGCGGAATCCGCGCGAGCGAATACGGCACCGGCTCGCCGCCGATCAGCAGGATGCGCTTGTCGCCGGCCTTGATCTCGGGAATGAACTTCTGCGCCATCACCGAGCGCGTGCCGTCGTGGCTCAGCATCTCGACGATCGAGCCGAGGTTCATGCCGTCCGGCTTCACGCGGAACACGCCCATCCCGCCCATCCCGTCGAGCGGCTTCAGGATCACGTCGCCGTGCTCGGCGTGGAACGCGCGCAGACGCTGCGCGTCGCGCGTGACGAGCGTCGGCGCGACGAACTGCGGAAACTCGCCGATCGCGAGCTTCTCCGAATGATCGCGGATCGACTGCGCCTTGTTGAACACGCGTGCGCCGGCGCGCTCGGCCAGCTCGAGCAGCCACGTCGACGTCACGTATTCCATGTCGAACGGCGGATCCTTGCGCATCAACACCGCGCCGAACGATTCGAGACGGCGCGCGTCGACCGCGCCGGCTTCGAACCAGGTGTCGCGATGCAGGTCGTCCAGTTCCCCGACGAACGTGATGCGCCGCACGTCGGCCTCGACCGCCGAGCCCGTCCACGCGAGATGGCGCGGTTCGCACGCGTACACCGCATGCCCGCGCCGGGCGGCCTCCGCCATCATCGCGTAGGTCGAATCCTTGTAGATCTTGAAACGCTCGAGCGGGTCGGCGATAAAAAGAATGTCCATGCGGGTCCTGTACGTAGCGAAGGTCCGTTACACCTGGATGGCTTCGGGGTCGGTCTTTTCCAGTTCGATCGACGACGCGATCAGCGACAGCCGCGCGACCACGCCATACATGTAGAAACGGTTCGGCGGCGCGGCGCCCGGCTTGGCGCCTGCATCCGGCAGCGCGGTGTGCTCGAAGCCGAGCGGCACGTAATGCATGCCGGGCGCGTTCAGGTTCTGGTCGCGCTCGCGGCCGCCGTGCGTGCGGTAGAAGCCGCCGACCACGTAGCGGTCGATCATGTACACGACCGGCTCGGCCACTTCGTCGCCGACGCGCTCGAACGTGTAGACGCCTTCCTGCACGATCACGTCGCGCACCGCGAGGCCGGCCTTCGATTCGGCCATCTGCGCGCGCTCGGCCTTCGTCATGCGGCCGATCTCGGCCGCGTCGTGCACGGTCATCACGCCGCGGCCCGCGGTGCCCGCGTCGGCCTTCACGACGACGTACGGCTTCTCGCTGATCCCGTATTCGCGATACTTGCGCGCGATCTTCTTCAGCACGCCGTCGATCGCGTCCGCGAGCGCCTGCTCGCCTTCATGCGCCTGCCAGTCGACGCCTTCCACGTGCGCGAAATACGGATTCACCATCCACGGATCGACGCCGACCATCTTCGCGAACTTCTTCGCGACGTCGTCGTAGCACGCGAAGTGCGTCGACTTGCGGCGCACGGCCCAGCCCGCGTGCAGCGGCGGCAGCAGATATTGCTCGTGCAGGTTTTCCAGCACGGCCGGGATGCCGGCCGACAGGTCGTTGTTCAGCAGGATCGAGCACGGATCGAAATTCTTCAGGCCGAGGCGGCGCTGCGAACGCTCGAGCGGTTCGAGCACGATCTTCTGGCCGTCGGCCAGCGTGATCGGCGTCATGTCGGTGATGCCGGGGTCGAGCGAACCGAAGCGCACGTGCAGGCCGGCCTGGCGCATGATCGTCGCGAGCCGCGCGACGTTTTCCAGGTAGAACGCGTTGCGGGTCGGCAGCTCGGGAATCACGAGCAGATTCTTCGCGTCCGGGCAGATCTTCTCGATCGCGGCCATCGCGGCCTGCACGGCGAGCGGCAGCACTTCGGACGGCAGATTGTTGAACGCGCCGGGAAACAGGTTCGCGTCGACGGGCGCCAGCTTGAAGCCGGCATTGCGCAGGTCCACCGAACAATAGAACGGCGGGGTGTGTTCCTGCCATTCGAGCCTGAACCAGCGTTCGATCGCAGGCGTCGCGTCGAGGATCTTCTGCTCGAGTTCGAGCAGCGGACCGTTCAACGCGGTAACGAGGTGGGGAACCATGAATCACTCGCGAGCGGGAGAATGAAGATTGTAGAGCAATTGCCTTGCCCATTTGGGGATTGTTCCCGGCTTCGCAAGGGTTACGAGGAAGTTTTCGGCTATTGACCCGATAGCGTGAAGGGTTATCCGCTACGGCAGTGGGTGACAGGAGAAAAAAAACCCGCCGGGTGGGCGGGTCGAAGTCGCTGCGCTCATTCGGGGCGGGCGCCGTCTGCGCGGCGGCCCGCCATGGATTCGTGTGACTTATTCCACGTGCTCGCCGTGCAGGATCACGTCGAGACCTTCGCGCTCTTCCTCTTCCGTCACGCGCAGGCCGATCGTCAGGTCGATCAGCTTCAGCAGCACGAAGCTCAGCACGCCGCTGTAGACCAGCGTGATCAGCACGCCCTTCGCCTGCAGCAGCAGGCTGCCGTCGAAGCCGCCGATGTCCTTGACCGCGAATACGCCGGTCAGCAGTGCGCCGAGAATCCCGCCGATGCCGTGCACGCCGAACGCGTCGAGCGAATCGTCGTAGCCGAGCTTCGACTTGAGCCACGTCGCCGACCAGAAGCAGATCACGCCCGCCGCGATGCCGATCACGAGCGCACCCGGTACGCCGACGAAGCCGGCTGCCGGCGTGATCGCCACGAGACCCGCGACCGCGCCCGACACGATGCCGAGCACCGACGGCTTGCCCTTGGCGATCCACTCGGCGAACATCCAGCCGAGCGCCGCGCACGCGGTGGCGACTTGCGTCGTCAGCATCGCGAAGCCGGCACGGCCGTCGGCCGCGACCGCGGAACCCGCGTTGAAGCCGAACCAGCCGACCCACAGCATCGAGCCGCCGATCATCGTCAGCACCAGGTTGTGCGGCGCCATCGATTCGCGGCCGTAGCCGACGCGCTTGCCGAGCACGAGGCACGACACGAGGCCCGCGATACCGGCGTTGATGTGCACCACCGTGCCGCCCGCGAAGTCGAGCACGCCGTCGGCCGACAGCCAGCCGGTCGGCTCCCACACCATGTGCGCGATCGGCACATAGACGATCAGCGACCAGAGCGTCATGAACACGAGCATCGCCGAGAACTTCATCCGGTCGGCGAACGCGCCGCAGATCAGCGCCGGCGTGATGATCGCGAACGTCATCTGGTAGACGAAGTAGACCGATTCCGGAATCGTCGACGCGAGGTGGCTGACGGTCAGCGTGGTCGCCTTGTCGCCCTTGATGTAGTTCATGCCGTGCAGGAACACGCGCGACAGGCCGCCGATGAAGCCGTTGCCCGGCGTGAACGCGAGGCTGTAGCCGACCACCGTCCACAGCACCGTGATCACCGCGGTGATCGCGAAGCTCTGCATCACGGTTGCCAGCACGTTCTTCTTGCGGACCATGCCCGCGTAGAACAGCGCGAGGCCGGGGATCGTCATGAACAGCACGAGCGCGGTGGACGTCAGCATCCACGCGGTGTCGCCCGCGCTGATCTTCGACGAATCGACCGAGAACGGGGCGGTGGGCGCAGCCGGGGCGGCCGGCGCGGACGCGGCGGCGGCAGCCGATGCGTCGGTCGCGCCCGAAGCCGGTGCGGCAGCGGCGGTGGCGGATGCGTCGGCGGCCGGCGCCGAAGCGGCCGGGGCTGCGGCAGCCGATGCGTCGGAAGCCGTGGCGGCGGGTGCCGAAGCAGCCGCGGTGGAACCAGCCGCGGCGGACGCCGCGTCGTCCGCGAGCGCGGAACCGACGCCGGCCGCGATCAGCGAGCCGGCCATCAGCAGGGACATCAGAAGTTTGCGCATCTTGGGTTTCCTCTTGTCGCTTGTCTTGTCTGTTCTGTTACAGCGCGTCCGCGCCTGTCTCCCCGGTGCGAATCCGGATCACTTGTTCGATCGGCGTGACGAAGATCTTGCCGTCGCCGATCTTGCCCGTGCGCGCGGCCCGCTCGATCGCTTCCACCGCCTGGTCGACGAGATCGTCGGACACGGCCGCCTCGATCTTCATCTTCGGCAGGAAATCGACCACGTATTCGGCGCCGCGGTACAGCTCGGTATGCCCCTTCTGGCGCCCGAACCCTTTCACCTCCGTCACCGTGATGCCGGAGACGCCAAGCGCCGACAGCGCCTCGCGCGTCTCATCGAGCTTGAACGGCTTGATGATTGCGGTAATGAGTTTCATGAAGTCCTCTCGCTGGGTTGTCCCGTCGAATAGAGTTGGAATGTTGTAACGGACTCTTCTCAGCAACTCGCATGCCATGTTGGCCCGAACACCGTCTCGAAGGGCTCCGGAACGGGGTCATATCCCGCGGTGTAAGGCGCCGAAGCCCGGCCGAATGGCCAACATCGGCCGGTTTGCTGGCGCGGCGAAAGGATCGTTGCTAGAGTGCACGCACGTCCCGGATCGCCGGGCCATTCACCCATGCGGGCGCCATGCCCGGAATTCGCGCCCCGCGCGCACCATTTCCGGTCATGCGTGCATCATGGGCACGTACGCAACTGAAGATGCACATTTTTTGTGCAAGGAAGGGGAATCACATGAAGCAACCCAGCGACGTTTTCAACGATCTGCAGTCGCGCGTCAGCGATTTGCTGAAAAACTCGCCGGCCAAGGACGTCGAGCGCAACGTGAAGGCCATGCTGTCGCAAGGCTTCTCGAAGCTCGACCTCGTCACGCGCGAGGAATTCGACACCCAGGCACAGGTGCTCGCCCGCACCCGCGTGCGGCTCGAGGAACTCGAAAAGCGCGTCGCGGAACTCGAGCAGAAGCTCGCCGCCCCGCAGGCCTGACGCCCTACCCGGCCGCAAGGTCCGGGCGCGGGCCGCGTCGTGCGGCCTGCGCCCGCCACCCGAAGCCGTTCCGCCCCGCTTCCTCGTCCGTCGTTCTTCGCTGCACCCTCCGCTCTTCGTAGTCCATCGCTGTTCGTCGTTCGCAACACCTCGTTCTTTCCCCGCGCCACGCCGGCAAGCGCGCATCGATTTCTCCGATTCCCGCGGCATGCGGCCCCGAACGGCCGTCGCCGCCTGTCATGCAGGAGCCTCGCCATGTCGCTCGCCGTGGTGCGCAGTCGCGCGCCCGCTTCCGGCCGCGCGCCGGACGTCACCGTCGAAGTCCATCTCGCCAACGGGTTGCCGTCGTTCTCGATCGTCGGGCTGCCCGATCTCGAAGTCCGCGAAAGCCGCGAGCGCGTACGCGCCGCGCTGCAGAACTGCGGATTCGAATTCCCGGTGCGCCGTATCACCGTCAATCTCGCGCCGGCCGACCTGCCGAAGGAATCCGGCCGCTTCGACCTGCCGATCGCGCTCGGCATCCTCGCCGCGAACGGCCAGATCCCGGCCGACGCGCTGGCCGGCCGCGAATTCGCGGGCGAGCTGTCGCTGACCGGCGCGCTGCGGCCGATGCGCGGCGCGTTCGCGATGGCGTGCGGCGCCGCGCGGGACTGGCGGGCGGACGCATGCGGCGCGGGCGTCGTCGGCGGCGCGGGCCTGAATGCCGGCGCACCGCGCGATTCCGTCGCGGCATCGCGTCCGCCCGAGCTGTACCTGCCGCTCGACAGCGCCGCCGAGGCCGCGCTCGTGCCGGGCGTGACCGTATTCGGTGCGCGCGACCTGCCCGCGCTGTGCGCGCACCTCGCCGATGCGCCGGACGGACGGCTCACGCCGGTCGCGGCGCCCTGTCTCGACGGCCTGCCGGCGCCCGCCGCGCCCGACCTCGCGGACGTCGTCGGCCAGCGCGGCGCGCGGCGTGCGCTGGAAGTCGCGGCCGCGGGCGGGCATCACATGCTGATGGTCGGCCCACCCGGAGCCGGCAAGTCGATGCTGGCCGCGCGCCTCGCCGGGCTGCTGCCGCCGCTGACCGATGACGAGGCGCTGACCTCGGCCGCGCTGCTGTCCGCGAGCCGGCTCGGCTTCTCGCCCGCGCAGTGGCGCCGCCGGCCGTTCCGTTCGCCGCATCACTCGTCGAGCGCCGCCGCGTTGGTGGGCGGCCGCAATCCGCCGCAGCCGGGCGAAATCACGCTCGCGCACCTCGGCGTACTGTTTCTCGACGAACTGCCGGAATTCGACCGGCACGTGCTGGAAATGCTGCGTGAGCCGCTCGAAGCCGGCCGCATCACGATCTCGCGCGCGGCGCAGCAGGCCGACTTCCCTGCCGCGTGCCAGCTGATCGCCGCGATGAACCCGTGCCCGTGCGGCTGGCACGGCGATCCGTCCGGGCGCTGCCGCTGCTCGCCGGACGTGGCCGCGCGCTATCTGCGCAAGCTGTCGGGGCCGCTGCTCGACCGCATCGACATCCAGATCGACCTGCCCGCGCTGTCGCCGGCCGAACTCGCGACCCGCGCGACGGCGCCCGGCGAGCCGAGCGCGGCGGTCGCCGCCCGCGTCGCACAGGCGCGGGCGCTGCAACTCGAGCGGCAGGGCAAGACGAATCACATGCTGAGCGGCCGCGAAACCGACGACCTGTGCCGGCCGACCGACGAGGGCGAGCGGCTGCTGCGCGAGGCCGGCGAGCGCTTCGGCTGGTCGGCGCGCGCGTATTTCCGCGTGCTGAAAGTCGCTCGGACGATCGCCGACCTGGCCGGCGACCCGCTGCCGACGGCCGCGCAGATCGCCGAGGCGATTCGCTACCGGCGTGCGCTGACGGCACTGTGAGCGCGCGAGGAGGACAAAATCAGGCTGTCAAGACTTGACTTATACACAATTCCACTCATCCGGCCCCGGATCGCGGCTCGTCGCGGCCTTTGCCGGACCGAATTCGTATCCTGTTGTTTTAATTGATTTTTCTCAAACGTCGAACGGGCGACCAAACGAGCCGGAAGGCCGTCCGGCGCGGCTTTGCGGGAAATACGCGCGACTTTTCAACAAAGTTATCCACATGCGCTGTGGATAGTCGAAAAACTCTCGCAAAATCCGGCGATTAGCGTCGAAAGCTGCGAATGAACTTTCAGTTGTCACCGCGTGTCTGAGCGCCCTCGCCGGCCACCGTCAATCGAGTTTGAACGAGCCGAAAAACTGGTCGAGCTGCTCCTGCGCGAGCGGCCCGTCGGCGATCACGACGGCCTGGTACGCGTGCCGGCCGCGCGCGGCAAGCCGCGCGACGATCGTCTTGCGCGCGCGATCGCCGCCGGCGGCCGCGCCCGCGATGCGCAGTTCGAGCCCGTTCACCGCGCCGCCGGCGGCGAGCGGCACCGGCACCGACGCCGTCTGCGGCGTGCCTTCGAGGTTGCGCGACAGTCCCGCGCGCAGGAAGTCGAGCGCCGCGCGCCGTGTGTCGTCGCGATCGTCCGGCAACGTCAGCGTGCCGACCGCGAATACCGCGCCGTCGACGTGCGCGGCCTGCATCCGCATCGGCATCGACTTGCCGCCGAGCGCGACCGGCTGCTCCTCGACGGTCGGCTTCGCCGGCAGGTCGATCGTGTAGCCGGCGTCGTTGTGCAGCGTGCGCCAGTCGTACGACGGCGAGCACGCGGCCAGCGCGGCGCTCACGCAGGCGAGCGCGGCGAAGTGCCGCAGCGGGCGAAAAAGGGGGCGCAACGAATCGGTGACGTCCTTCGGCATGGCATGGATCGCGGCAGGCAAAACGGCGATTATCCACCGAACCTGAAACGGGGGATGCGCGGCCGCCGCCGATGCACACGCCGCATTCGCGCTAAAATAAGCGCCGAATTTCGACGTCCTTTGCATCGATCCGCGTCATCGACCCCGAGAGCACCAAGATGAACACCACGCCTCCCGCCCGCCGCAGCACCGGCCCCGTCCGCTACCTCGTCGCGGCCGCCGTCGTCGCGGCGATCGCCGTCGCCGGCTTCTTCGCGTTCAACGGCAAGTCCAGCGTGCCGGACGCGACCTTCACGCTGCTGTCGGGCCAGAAGGTCTCGACCGGCGGCGACCTGAAAGGCAAGGTCTATCTCGTGAACTTCTGGGCGACGAGCTGCGCGACCTGCATGCAGGAAATGCCGCAGATGGTCGATACCTACAATCGCTTCAAGGGTCAGGGGCTCGAATTCGTCGCGGTCGCGATGAACTACGATCCGCCGATGTACGTCGCGAACTACGCGCAGACGCGTCAGTTGCCGTTCAAGGTCGCGCTCGACGACGGCAGCGTCGCGAAGCAGTTCGGCAACGTGCAGCTCACGCCGACGACCTTCGTCGTCGACAAGGACGGCAAGATCCTGAAGCGCTACGTCGGCGCGCCGCAATTCGCGGAACTCGACGCGCTGCTCAAGAAGGCGCTCGACGGCAACGCGGCCTGAGCGCCGCACGACAGGACTCGCAGGGCCGCACGCCGCGCCCTGCTCCGCGAAACGGACCGCACTGCGGTCCGTTTGCTTTTCAGCGCTCGGTTTCGCCTTTCGCCGACAGCCCGTAGCGCTTCATCTTCTCGTACAGCGTCGCCTTGCCCACATGCAGCCGGTCGGCCGTCGCCGCGACCGCGCCGCCCGTCTGGTTCAGCGCCTCGGCGATCACCGCGCGCTCGAACTGCTCGATGCGCTCCTTCAGCGTCTGGTCGTTGTCGGCGTCGTCGCCGGCGCCCGTTTCCGGCGGCATGTCGGCCACGCCGAGCACGAAGCGGTCGGCCGCGTTGCGCAGCTCGCGCACGTTGCCCGGCCAGTCGCGCTGCATCAGGCTCGCGCGCTGCCGGTCGGTGAGCACCGGCGCGGGCCGCCCGTAGCGCACGGCCGCATCGAGCATGAAGTGCTCGAACAGCGGCACGATGTCCTCGCGGCGCTCGGCGAGCGGCGGCAGCGCGATCGTCACGACGTTGAGCCGGTACAGCAGGTCGCGCCGGAACGTGCCGGCCGCGACGAGCTCGCTCATGTCGCCCTTCGCGGCTGCGACCACGCGGCAGTTCACGCGGATCGGCTGGTTCGAGCCGAGCCGCTCGAGCACGCCGTCCTGCAGCACGCGCAAGAGCTTCACCTGCAGCGCGAGCGGCATGCTTTCGATTTCGTCGAGGAACAGCGTGCCGCCGGACGCGTATTCGAGCTTGCCGACGCGCCGCTTCGCGGCGCCGGTAAACGCACCGGGCTCGTAGCCGAACATCTCCGATTCGAACATCGGCTCGGGCAGCGCGCCGCAATTCACCGCAATGAACGGCTTGTCGTGGCGCGGCGACAGCTCGTGCAGGCTGCGCGCGATCAGCTCCTTGCCGGCGCCCGTGTCGCCGTTGATCAGCACCGACGCGTCGGTCGGCGCGACGTTCGCGATCAGCTTGCGCACCTGCTCGATCGCGGGGCTGCGGCCGATGATGCGCGGCGCGACGACGTTCTGTCCAGCCAGCTCGCGCCGCAGCGCGTGGTTCTCGAGCACGAGCTCGCGGCGCTCGAGCGCGCGGCGCACCGTCTCGATCAGGCGCTCGGCCGCGAACGGCTTTTCGATGAAGTCGTACGCGCCGTCGCGCATCGCCTGCACGGCCATCGAGATGTCGCCGTGCCCGGTGACGAGGATCACCGGCACGTCCGGCACGCGCTCGCGGCACTGCGCAAGCACGTCGAGCCCGCTCGCGCCGGGCAGCCGGATGTCGCTGACGATCGCGCCGGCGGTATCCGCGACGATCGCCTTCTCGGCCGCCTCGGCCGATTCGAAGCCGGCGACGTCGAAGCCCGCCAGTTGAAGGCTCTGCACGCTCGCCCGGCGCACGAGCGCATCGTCCTCGATATAGATCACTTGCAGCCGGTTGGCCATCTTGGTCACTTGCTCCTGACAGGCGCAGCGCTCGCGCGCGGCGCTCGTTGATGCCGGTCGTTCGCCGACCGGGTCTGCGGCCTACGGCGGGCTCGCGCTAATGCGAGCCCGCCGGCTCGGACACGGAGTCCGGATGATGCGTGCGGGCGCGACGCAGCGTCAAGACGAACAGCGCGCCGCCCGACGGGGCGTTGCGTGCGGTCAGCGCGCCGCCCGCGTCGCTCGCGATCGACGACGAGATCGCAAGGCCCAGCCCGAGCCCGCGCCCCATTTCCTTGGTCGTGAAGAACGGCTCGAACAGGCGCGGCAGCAGATCGGGCGCGATGCCGGAGCCGTTGTCGCGCACCTCGACCGCGAGCGTCGCGGCCGACACCGCGATCGTCACCTCGATGGCCGGCGCCGCGACGCCGGCGACCGCGTCGAGCGCGTTGCCGAGCAGGTTGATCAGCACCTGTTCGAGGCGCAGGTCCTCGCAGCGCGCGACGAGTTCCGGATAATCGCGCGCCAGATCGAGCGACGCGTCCTGCGCGGGCGACACGGTCGCGTCCTGCAGCGTCAGCGTGAGCGCGACGCCGCGCAGCCGCTCGTCGAGCAGCGACAGCACGCTGCGCAGCGCGCGCACGACGAGCGCCTGCTCGTTGCGCGGCTTCGCGCGGCCGACGAACAGCTTCAGCTGGTTCGTGATCTTGCCCATCCGCTCGGTGAGCGCGGCGATCGCCTCGAGATTCTCGCGCGCGGCGGCCTGTTCGCCGCGATCGAGCAGCACGCGCGTGTTGTCCGAGAAGCTGCGCAGCGCCGCGAGCGGCTGGTTCAGTTCATGCGTGATGCCGGCCGCCATCTGGCCGAGCGCGGCGAGCTTGCTCGCCTGGATCAGTTCGTCGTGCGCGGCGCGCAGCTCCTGCTCCGCGCGGATCCGGTCGCCGACTTCCTTCTGCAACTGCTCGTTCGCTTCAGACAAATCGGCCGTACGCTCCTCGACGCGCCGGTTCAGCTCCGCGTACGCCTGTTGCAGCAGCGCACGGCCGCGGATCATCTCGCGCACGCGGGCGCGGCGCATCCGCCAGTAGAACGCGAGCAGCGCGACCGACACGAAGCCGAAGCCGGTGACGATCGTCGCGTTGCGCGCATCGGCATCGATCGGCGCGATCGGCGCGAGCGTGACGAGCTGCCAGTCGGGCTCGCCGATCCGGCGCTTGCTGGCGAGAAAGCGCGGCGCGCGCCGGCCGGCGCCCAGGCGCACGATTTCCGCATCGGCGCCGAGCGTCTGCTCGACGCGCAGCGGCAGCGGCGTGACCGGTTGCTGCGCGTACTGGCGCGTTTCGTAGATCGATGCGGCCACAGGCCCCGTGAGCGGGCGCAGCGTATGGTACTTCCACGCGGGCACCGACGACAGGAACACGACACCGTGATCGTCCACGACGACGAGCGGCTCGGACGCATCGGCGCCCTGGAACCATTCGAGGTTGAGCTTCACGACGACGACGCCCGCGATCTTGCCGTCGTGCCACACGGGCTGCGAGATGTAGTAGCCGGGATCGCGCGAGATCGTGCCGATCCCGAAGAAGCGGCCGACCCGGCCGTTCATCGCGTCGAGGAAATACGGGCGGAAACGGTATTCGATCCCGACGAAGCTGTCGGGCGCGCGCCAGTTGCTGGCGGCGACGCACAGGCCGTCCGCGCCGATCACGTAGGTGACGGTCGCGTGCGCGTGTTCGTTGAGGTCTTCGAGATAGCGGTTGACGCGGGCGGTGTAGTCGCCGCGCTTTGGCTCGGCGAGCAGATCCTGCACGTACGGATGGCTGCCGAGCAGATAAGGCAGCGATTCATAGCGGTCGAGCGTGCTCTTGAGCGCGTTGGTGGTGCGATCGACGCGCACCGCGGCATTGCGCTGCAGCTCGGCGACGGCGCGCTGCCAGGTGATCGCCCACGTGAGCGCGCATGCCGCGACGAGCGCGGCGGCGAGCACGACGAGGATGAGCAGGCGGCGCGTCACGGTCGAGGCTTCCTGGCGATGCGGATCGCCTATTGTGTCATAGGCCTGCGCATCGATACCCCGGCCGCCGCGGGCCGCACGGCCGGCGGGCGGTGCCGCCGCCTGCTCGTTCATCGGGTCAGACGCCGGCCGTCTTCTCGGTCGGCGCGACTTCGCCGCCGCCCTTCAGCGCCTGGCGCAGCTTGTTGCGGTCGAGCTCCTTCTCCCATGCCGACACGACGACGGTCGCCACGCCGTTGCCGACGATGTTGGTCAGCGCACGGCATTCGCTCATGAAGCGGTCGATGCCGAGGATCAGCACCATGCCCGACAGCGGGATCGTCGGCACGACGGCCAGCGTCGCGGCGAGCGTGATGAAGCCCGCCCCCGTCACGCCGCTCGCGCCCTTCGACGTGAGCATCGCGACGGCCAGCAGCGTGAGCTGCTGCATCCACGTCAGCTCGATGTTGGTCGCCTGCGCGATGAACAGCACGGCCATCGTCATGTAGATGTTGGTGCCGTCGAGGTTGAACGAATAACCGGTGGGCACGACGAGGCCGACGACCGAACGCGAGCAGCCGGCCTTCTCGAGCTTTTCCATCAGCTGCGGCAGTGCGGCTTCCGACGAGCTCGTGCCGAGCACGATCAGCAGCTCTTCCTTGATGTACGACACGAAGCGAATGATCGAGAAGCCGGTGGCGCGCGCGATCCCGCCGAGCACGACCAGCACGAACACGACCGACGTCAGGTAGAACGTGCCGATCAGCTTCAGCAGCGGCACCAGCGAGCCGACGCCGTACTTGCCGATCGTGAACGCCATCGCGCCGAACGCGCCGATCGGGGCCAGCTTCGTGACGATGTGCACGATGCCGAACAGCACGCGGGTCAGGCCGTCGATGAAGTCGGTCACGACCTTGCCGCGCTCGCCGAGGTGCGCGAGCACGCTGCCGAACAGCAGCGCGATCAGCAGGATCTGCAGGATCTCGCCCTGCGCGAACGCGTCGACCATCGTGTTCGGGATGATGTGCATCAGGAAGTCGACCGTCGACTGCCCGTGCGCCTTCGCCGCGTACGACGCGACGGCCTTGCCGTCGAGCGTCGCCGGATCGATGTTGAAGCCGACGCCCGGACGCAGGATGTGCGTGGCCGCGAGGCCGAGCAGCAGCGCGAAGGTCGACACGATCTCGAAGTACAGCAGCGCCTTGCCGCCGACGCGGCCCACCTTCTTCATGTCCTCCATGCCGGCGATGCCGGTGACGACCGTACAGAAGATGATCGGACCGATCACCATCTTGATCAGCTTGATGAAGCCGTCGCCGAGCGGCTTCATGTCGGTGGCGAGCGCCGGGTAGTAGTGGCCGAGGATCACGCCGACGATGATGGCGAAGATCACCTGCACATAGAGCACTTTGTAGAAGGGTTTCTTCTTCACGATGGTTCCTGCTGAAGTAGATGAGCCGATGGAAACGGCGTCACGCGCGCAGGCGAATGTCTCAGGGGAAAGGCATTCGCCCGCGCGGCTGCCGTGCCGCAACAAGCGATGCCTCAGGACATCCCGAGGGGGAGGAAGGCAGTGGTCATCGGTTGTCTCCTTGCTTGCTGTAGTAGTTCGGCCGGGGGATGGCCGTGCGCTTTATATCGCAAGGTCGATGCCAGGTTTCCGGAACCCCTCAAGCCGTTGTTTTCATTGTATTTCCCATAATGCGGCAGGCAAGGAAATCCGGGATTCCGGATTTCCGGAAAATATCCGTCCGGCGATCCGGACGGATGCATCGTTTCATCGGATGAATCAATGGTGGACGGCGCGGCTCGCGAGCACGCCCGTCTGCGCATAGAACTCCTGCCGAGCGAACGCGTCGCGCTCGCGCCGCGCGCGCTCGCCGCGGTCCGCGAGCGAGCCGACGACGATCCCGACGAACGCGAGCGGCACCGACACCAGCGCCGGGTTGTCGAGGAACACCGGCGCATGCGCATGGTGCAGCACGTCGACCCACACCGACTTCGACAGCACCGTGAGCGCGACCGCCGACACGAGGCCGAGGCCGCCGCCGAGCACCGCGCCGCGCGTGGTCATCCCGCGCCAGAAGATCGACATCGCGAGCACCGGGAAATTGGCGCTCGCGGCCACCGCCGCGACGAGCCCGACCATGAACGCGACGTTCACGTGCTCGAACAGGATCGACAGCGCGATCGCAATGGCCGACAGCCCGATCGTCGCCGCGCGAGAGATGCGCATCTCGCGCCGCTCGTCGGGCTTGCCGCGCGCCCACATCTGCGCATACAGGTCGTGCGAGATCGTGGTCGCGCCGGCGAGCGTCAGCCCGGCGACCACCGCGAGGATCGTCGCGAACGTGACGGCCGCGATGAAGCCGTAGAACCAGTTGCCGCCCACCGCCTGCGCGAGCTTCACCGCGACCATGTTCGAGCCGCCGAGCAGGTCGTGCGTCAGGTTGAACGTGCCGTTCGCGCCGAGCCGGAAGAATTCCGGATGCTGCGCGAGCAGCACGATCGCGGAGAAGCCGATCACGAAGGTCAGCAGGTAGAAGTAGCCGATGAAGCCGGTCGCGTAGAGCACCGACTTGCGCGCCTCCCTCGCGTTCGGCACCGTGAAGAAGCGCATCAGGATGTGCGGGAAGCCGGCCGTGCCGAACATCAGCGCGATGCCGAGCGACAGCGCGTTGGCCGGGTCGCGGATCAGCTTGCCGGGCCCCATGATCGACAGCGCGCCCGGATGCACGGCCACCGCGCGACGGAACATCGCGTCGATGCTGAAGCCGAATTCGCCGAGCGCGAGCAATGCGAGCAGCGTCGCGCCGCACAGCAGCAGCACGGCCTTGATCACCTGCACCCAGGTGGTCGCGGTCATCCCGCCGAAGAACACGTAGACGACCATCAGCACGCCGACGATCAGCTCGGCCGTGCCGTACGACAGCCCGAACAGCAGCTGGATCAGCTTGCCCGCGCCGACCATCTGCACGACCAGGTACAGCACGACGATCGTCAGCGCGTTCGCCGAGGTCAGCAGCCGGATCGGCCGCTGCGCGAAGCGGTACGCGACGACGTCGACGAACGTGAACTTGCCGAGGTTGCGCAGCGGTTCGGCGATCAGGAACATCACGAACGGCCAGCCGACCAGGAAGCCGATCGAGTAGATCAGCCCGTCGAAGCCGAACATGAATACCATGCCGGACAGCCCGAGGAACGACGCGGCCGACATGTAGTCGCCGGCGATCGCGAGCCCGTTCTGCAACCCGGTGATGCCGCCGCCGGCCGTGTAGAAGTCGCGCGTCGAGCGCGTGCGGCGCGCGGCCCAGCGCGTGAGCGCGAGCGTCGCGAACACGAACGCGAAGAACATCCCGATCGCGACGGGGTTCAGCTCGACCTTGTCGGGCATCGGGCCGGCAACGCCGGTCGCATGGGCGGTGGAGGAAACGAGGGAAACGAGGATGGCCAGCGCGCCGGGCGCGCTCGAAATGCATCGCATGTCGGGCTCCGTCACGAACGTTGCAGGATCGCGTCGACGCGACGGTCGAACGCACGGTTCGCGCGCAGCACGTAGCACGCGGTCAGGCCGATCGCGACCAGAATGATCGCGACGCCCGCGGCGATCCCGACCGTCGTCGTCGCGCCGCGGTACAGCGGCGCGGCGAGCACGTGCGGCGCGAGCGCGACGAGCAGGATGAAGCCGTAGTACGTGGCGATCATCAGCGCCGTCAGCGTGAAGCTGAAGCGGCGCCGGGCCCGCACGAGCTGCTGGTAGTCGCGGCGCGCCGTGACCGATTCGATGACGGAAAGCTCCATGGTGTCTCCATTTCCGGCTCGTCATGGCGAGCGGTGTTGCGTGGCATGGTCGGCGCGCGTCGACTCACCGCCCGCGCCGCGGCGGAACAAGCGATCTACACGACGCGATCCGCCCGCAGCCGCGCGACGTCCTCCGCCGACATCCCGAGCCAGCCGCCGAGCACCGCGTCCGTATCCGCGCCGAGCACCGGCGGCGCACCGCGCACCGGCAGCCGCGCGCCGTCGAAGCGGTACGGCGGCGCGAGCACGTCGACGCCGCCCGCGACCGGATGCGGCTGCCGCGTGACAAGCCCGGCGCGGGTCGCGCGTTCGGACGTCAGCGCTTCGTGCAATCCGAGCACTTCGCCGCACGGAATGCCCGCCTCGGCGAGCGCCGCCAGCAGCGTCGCGCGCGAGCGGCGCGCGAGTTCGCCGCGAATCTCGGGCAGCAGGCCGGCACGATTCTCCGAGCGGCCAAGGTTGGTCCTGTAGCGTTCGTCCGCGGCGAGATCGGGCCGCCCGATCGCATCGCAGAAACGCGCGAACTGCGTGTTGTTGCCGACCGTGATCACGAGCGGGCCGTCGGCCGCGTCGAACACGCCGTACGGCACGATCGACGGATGCGCGTTGCCGTAGCGGGGCGGGTCCTCACCCATCAGCAGCGCGTCGAGCCCGTAGTACGCGGTGATCATCAGCCCGCAGTCGAACAGCGCCATCTCGATGCGCCGGCCGCGCCCGGTCGCGTGGCGCTCGTACAACGCGGCGAGGATCGCCTGCGCCGAATACATGCCGGTGAACAGGTCGACCGCCGCGACGCCGAACTTCAGCGGCGGCTGGCCAGCCTCGCCGTTGAGCGCCATCAGCCCGGCCTCGCCCTGCACGACGAGGTCGTAGCCGGGCCGCACGGCCTCCGGGCCCGAGCGGTCGTAGCCGGAGATCGCGCAATGCACGAGCCGCGGATTCAGTTCGGCCAGCGCGTCGTAGCCGAGCCCGAGCTTCTCCGCGCCGCCGCACTTGAAGTTGTGGAGCACCACGTCGGCCTGCGCGGCCAGCTCGCGCGCGATGCGCTGGCCGGCTTCCGTCTGCAGGTCGACGCAGATCGACCGCTTGCTGCGATTCACGCTGTTGAAATAGGTGGTCTCGGTGTCGCCGATCCGCAGCCCCCAGTCGCGCGTATCGTCGCCGCGCGCCGGATGCTCGACCTTGATCACTTCCGCGCCGAAATCGGCGAGCACCATCGCGCACCACGGGCCCGCGAGCACGCGCGAGAAATCGAGCACCTTCACGCCGGCCAGCGGCAGCGCGCGCGTGTCGTTCGTCATCGTCGTCTCCTCCATTCGCGTTTTCCGCGCTTATTGTTTCGACAGCGCGATGTAGCGCGCGAGGTGGTGATCCTCGTCGCCGAGCTGATGATCGATCATCACGAGACGCTTCGCGTAATGCGACAGCGGCAGCTCCCACGTCATCCCGATCCCGCCATGCAGCTGGATGCTTTCTTCCGCGACCAGCGTGCCGATCCGGCCGATGCTGTATTTCGCCGCCGAGAGCGCGCGCTCGCGCACCGCGCGCGGCGCATCGAGCTGCGCGGCCGCGTTGATCACCGCCGAGCGCGCCTGCTCGACTTCGAGCAGCAGGTCGGCCATCCGGTGCTGCAGCGCCTGGAAGCTGCCGATCGGCAATCCGAACTGCTTGCGCGTGCGCAGGTAGTCGAGCGTGTGCGCCTTCGCGACGTCCATCGCGCCGAGCGCTTCCGCCGACAGCGCGAGCAGCCCGTAGCCGAGCACGCGTTCGAGCAGTTCGGCGCCCGCTTCGCCGTCGAGCGCATCCGGCGCGCCGAGCGCGGCATCGGCCGGCAGCGCGACACGCTCGAAGCGCACTTCGGCCGCGCGACCGCCGTCGATCTTCCTGTAATCGCGCAGCGACACGCCCGGCGCATCGGCCGGCACGACGAACAGGCCGATGCCGGCCGCGTCGTCGTCGTTGCCCGACACGCGCGCGCTGACGACGAAGAACGCCGCCTGCGCGGCCTGGTCGACGACGCCCTTCGCGCCCGTCAGCACCCAGCCGTCGCCCGACCGTTCGGCGCGCGTGCGCACCGTCGTCAGCTCGTAGTGCGAGCCCGGTTCGTCGTGCGCGAATGCGGCGCTCGCGCTGCCGTCGATCAGCGCGGCGAGCCGCCCGCGATGCGCATCGCCGCCGGCGAGCGCCAGCGCACGGCCCGCGAGCAGCGCGCCGAGGAACGGCTCGACGACGAGCCCGCGTCCGAGGCATTCGAACACCACGGCGATGTCGAAGCCCGCGCCGCCGAAGCCGCCGTCGGCTTCGGCAAACAGCGCGCCGACCGTGCCGAGTTCGGCGAAGCGCTGCCACATCGCGCGGTCGAAGCCTTCGGCCGACTGCGCGATGCGGTCGCGCACCGGGAACGCGTACTGTTCGGCGATGAAGCGGTTCAACGTGTCCGCCAGCATCCGGCGGTCTTCTGTGTGCTGGAAATCCATCGTCGCGTCCCTCTTACAGCCCGAGCATCATCTTCGCGATGATGTTCTTCTGGATCTCGTTCGAGCCGCCGAAGATCGACAGCTTGCGGTTGTTGAAATACTGCTGCGCGGCGCTCGCGGCTTCATCGGGGCCGACCGGTTCGCCGGCATAATCGGCGTCGAGCGCGTCGTCGACGAACGGCTGCGCGTACGGCCCCATCGCGCGGCGCATCAGCGCGGTGATCTCCTGGCGGATCTGCGTGCCGCGGATCTTCAGCATCGAACTTTCCGCGCCCGGCACGCCGCCGCCCGCGACCGCGGCCAGCACGCGCAGGTTGGTCGTGCGCATGTTTTCGAGCTCGATCTCGACGCGCGCGACGCGTGCCGCGAAGAACGGATCGTCGGCGAGCGGCCGGCCGTTCTTCGTGACCTTCGCGGCGACCGCGCGCAGCCGGTCGAGGGCCGCAGTCGAGAAGCCGATCCCGGCGATGTTGGTGCGCTCGTACGTGAGCAGGTATTTCGCGTAGGTCCAGCCGCGGTTCTCTTCGCCGACGAGGTTCTCCACGGGCACGCGCACGTCGGTGAAGAACACCTCGTTCACCTCGTGCTCGCCGTCGAGCGTGATGATCGGGCGCACTTCGACGCCCGGCGTGTTCATGTCGATCAGCAGGAAGCTGATGCCTTCCTGCTTGCGCACGTCGGTCGCGGTGCGCACGAGGCAGAAGATCATGTTCGCGTAGTGGCCGAGCGTGGTCCATGTCTTCTGGCCGTTCACGACGTAGTGATCGCCCTGCGCGTCCACACCCCGCACCGCGCTCGTCTTCACCGCCGCGAGGTCGGAACCGGCGCCCGGCTCCGAATAGCCCTGGCACCACCAGTCGGTACCGTCGAGAATGCGCGGCAGCCAGTGGCGCTTCTGCGCTTCGCTGCCGTACTTGATCAGCACGGGGCCGAGCATGTTCACGCCGAACGGCACGATGCGCGGCGCACCGGCGAGCGCGCATTCGTTGTCGAACAGGAACTTCTGCGCGACGCTCCAGCCGGGGCCGCCGTATTCGCGCGGCCAGTGACTCGCGAGCCAGCCGCGCGCGTTGAGGATCGCATGCCATTCGCGCATGTCGTCGCGCGTCAGGTGCAGGCCGCCCTTCACCTTGCGCGCAATGCGCTCCGGCAGTTCGGCTTGCAGGAAGCGCTGCACTTCCGTGCGGAACGCTTCCTCTTCGGGAGTGAAATTAAGGTCCATCGTGGGTCCGTGGCGAATGCGGTGAGCGTTCAGTCGATGCGGTTCAGGCTCGCGAAATCCGCGCCGCGCGCGACGAGATCGACGAGCAGCGGCGACGGCTTCCAGAACAGCGGATCTTCGTTCGCGAACGCGCGGATATCGGCGAGCACGTTCGCGAGGCCGACCGTGTCCGCGTAGTGCATCGGGCCGCCGCGATAGCGCGGGAAGCCGTAGCCGTACAGGAACACCGCGTCGACATCGAGCGGACGCAGCGCGATCTTCTCGTGCACGACGTTCGCGCCTTCGTTGATCATCGCGGCGAGGTAGCGGCGCAGGATCTCGTCATCGGTGAACGTGCGCGGCGTGACGCCCTTCTTCGCACGCTCTGCCGCGACGATCGCGTCGACCTCCGGGTCGGGCGTGCCGACGCGCGCGCCGTCCGGATACAGGTAGTAGCCGCGACCGGTCTTCTGCCCGAACCAGCCGCGCTCGCACAGGCGGTCGGAAATCTCGACGTAGCGCGCGTTCGGATCGCGCGTCGCCGCGCGGCGCTTGCGGGTCGCCCAGCCGATGTCGCCGCCCGCGAGATCGACCACCTGAAACGGGCCCATCGGGAAGCCGAATTCGCGCACCGCGCGATCGATCTGGTACGGCGACGCGCCGTCTTCCATCAGGTAGTCGGCGGCAGTGCGATAGACGGCGAGGATCCGGTTGCCGATGAAGCCGTCGCACACGCCCGCGCGCACCGGCGTCTTCTTCAGTTGCTTCGCCAGCGCGAACGCGGTCGCGACGACGTCCGCGCTCACGCGCTTCGGCACGACGATCTCGAGCAGCTTCATCACGTTGGCCGGCGAGAAGAAATGCAGGCCGATCACGTCGGCCGGCCGGTCGATGCTCGCGGCCAGTTCGTCGATGTCGAGATACGACGTGTTGGTCGCGAGTACCGCCCCCGGCTTGCACACGCGCGCAAGCTCGGTGAACACGGCCTGCTTCACGGCCATGTCCTCGAACACGGCCTCGATCACGACGTCGGCCTGCGCGAGCGCGTCGTACGACGTACTGCCCTTGAAGCGCGCGAGCCGGGCCGCGTGCGCGGCCGGCGTCATCCGGCCTTTCGCGACGAGGCCGTCGTACACCTTCTCGACGTGCGCACGGCCGCGCGCGAGCGACGCGTCGTCGCGCTCGATCATCGTCACCGGCAGCCCGGCGTCGAGCGCCGCGACCGCGATGCCCGCGCCCATCGTGCCGCCGCCGACCACGCCGATCCGCTCGACCGGCCGTGCGCTCGCGCGCCGCGCCTCGGGCGCCTTCGCCGCTTCGCGCTCCGCGAAGAACGCATGCACGAGGCCCGCGCGCTGCGGGCTGTCGATGCACTGCAGGAACAGGCTGCGTTCGTACTTCATCCCGGCGTCGAACGACTGCGTGAGCGCGGCCTCGACCGCGTCGACGATCTTCGCCGGCGAGAAGAGCCCGCGCGACCTCTTCGGCAATTCCGCGCGCGCCGCGTCGATCGCGGCCTGCGCGGCCGCGCGGTCGGCCAGGCCCTGCGCGTCGCGCGTGCGGCGCACCGGCGCGCCGAGCGACACGAGTTCCTGCGCATAGGCGAGCCCTTCGGCGAGCGTGTCGTCGCTGTGCGCGATGCGATCGACGAGGCCGAGCACGAGCGCTTCGTCGGCGCTCGCATGGCGGCCCGTCAGCATCAGGTCGAGCGCGGCCTTCGCGCCGATCAGGCGCGGCGCGCGCTGCGTGCCACCCGCGCCGGGCAGCAGGCCGAGCGTCACTTCGGGCAGCCCGAGCTTCGCGCCGGGCACCGCGAGCCGGTAATGGGCGGCCAGCGCGACTTCGAGGCCGCCGCCGAGCGTCGCGCCGTGCAGCGCGACCACGACCGGCTTGGCACCCGATTCGATCCGCTCGCACACGTCGGGCAGCGACGGCGGCACGGGCGGCTTGCCGAATTCACGGATGTCGGCGCCCGCGATGAAGTTGCGGCCGGCGCCGACGATCAGCACCGCGCGGATCGCGTCGTCGGCCTGCGCGGCGTCGATCGCGTCGGCGAGGCCGCGCCGCACGTCGGCGGACAGCGCGTTGACGGGCGGATGGTCGATCGTGACGACGAGCACCTTGTCGCGCCGTTCGCGCGTGACGGCGCCGGTGGCGGATGTTTCGGGGGAAGCGGGTGAATTCATCGTGTCTCCAGGTGCGGTGCGCCGGGCGGAGCCGCGCGCCAGGCCGGCGGGCGACGCCGGTTCGCGAGCGGGCTCCCGCTCGGCGGGCAACGGTCCGGCGCGGTGGCCGGGCATGACTCGATTCTCGATTGATCGAGATTCATTGACAATTCCCGCACGCCTTTACAAGCTGTCAAGTCTGACTTGACATTGAATGCTTTCGAACCGTTTCGGCCCGTTATTTCGGCTCGTTAGCGGGACGGATCAGGAGACACCCGCATGGACCTGAACGCGCTGACGCTGCTCGTCGAGATCCTCGACGCCGGCAATCTCAGCAAAGCCGCGCAGCGACTCAAGATGAGCCGCGCGAACGTCAGCTACCGCTTGAACCAGCTCGAACGCTCGATCGGCCAACAGCTCGTGCGCCGCACGACGCGGCGCATGGAGCCGACCGAGATCGGGCTGAAGCTGTACGAGCACGGCCGGCGCATCCGCAACGAACTGCTCGCCGCGCAGGAATCGGTGACGACGCTCGGCCAGGACCTGCAGGGCCGCGTGCGGCTGTCGGTGCCGAGCGGCTACGGGCAGATGGTGATGTCCGACTGGCTGCTCGCGTTCAAGCGGCGGCATCCAGGCATCGTGCTCGACGTCGTGTTCGAGAATCGTGTGGAAGACCTGATGCGCGACGAAGTCGACATCGCGATCCGCGTGATGTCCGAGCCGCCGCAGAACCTCGTCGCGCGCGACATGGGCGCGGTGCGCTACGTCGCATGCGCGTCGCCCGCGTTCGCGGCCGCGCACGGGATGCCCGCGAGCCTCGGTGCGCTGGCCGCAGCTCCCGTCGTCACCGCGACGGTGCTGGGCCGGCAGTTGCGAATCGCCGCGTATCTCGGCGACGAGCGCCACGAGGTGCTGCTCGAACCGACGCTGATTTCGGAGAACTTCCTGTTCCTGCGCCAGGCGATCCTCGCGGGGATCGGCGTCGGCATCGTGCCCGACTACGTGATGCAGGACGACCTGCGGCACGGCGCCGTCGTCACGTCGCTCGATGCGTACCGGCTCAGCATCTTCGGCACCCACATGTACATGCTCTACATGCCGAACCGCCACCACACGCGCGCGACGTCGACGTTCATAGAGTTCATCCTCGAACAGGCCGGAAAGACCGGCCGGGGCGGGCCCGGCGGGATGCGTCAGGGTTTCCTGTCGGATGACAAGCCGCCGGGCGCACGGCGACAATAGCGCGCCGGGGCGGGCAGCGCCGTTGCGCCCGCACCGATGTCAACGTCAACGCCGCTCTCCTTCGAATTCACTGCTGCCGAGGGTTCCATGTTCGACCGGATTCGTCCGCATTCGCGTCCCTGGACGCTGCTCGCCGCCGTCGCGCTCGTCGCGTTGAACGCCGGCTGCACGTCCCCGTCCGCGCCGTCGGGCGCCGTCGTCCCGGTCGCCGCCGCATCGGGCGCGGCCGTCCCGCTGCCCGGCGTTCATGCGCCCGAACTGTCGTCCGGCTGGACCGACAAGCCGGGCTGGACCTCGCAGCACTTCATGATCGCGGCCGCGAACCCGCTCGCGACGCAAGCCGGCTACGACATGCTGAAGGCCGGCGGCACCGCGATCGACGCGGCGATCGCGACGCAGATGGTGCTCGCGCTGGTCGAGCCGCAATCGTCGGGGCTCGGCGGCGGCGCCTTCATGCTGTATTTCGACGGCAAGTCGACGCAGGCGTACGACGGCCGCGAAACCGCACCGGCCGCCGCGACCGACCGGCTGTTCTACGGCCCGACCGGCCAGCCGATGAGCTTTTACGAAGGTGTCGTCGGCGGGCGTTCGGTGGGCACGCCGGGCGTGCTGCGCATGCTCGACGCCGCGCACCGCGCACACGGCAAGCTGCCGTGGCGCCGGCTGTTCCAGCCGGCCATCCGGCTCGCCGAGCGCGGCTTCACGATCAGCCCGCGCCTCGCGATGCTGATCGCGAACGACAAGTACCTGAGCAGCGATCCGGCCGCGCGTGCGTACTTCTACAACAAGGACGGCTCGCCGAAGGCGGCCGGCACGGTGCTGAAGAACCCCGCGCTCGCGACCGTGCTGCGCCAGGTCGCCGACCACGGCGCGAATGCGTTCTACACCGGTGCGATCGCGCGCGACATCGTCGCGAAGGTGCGCAAGCATCCGACCAACCCGGGCCTGCTGTCGCTGCAGGATCTCACACGCTACAAGGCAAAGGTGCGTGCGCCGCTGTGTACCGATTACCGGCGCTCGGTCGTGTGCGGGATGCCGCCGCCGTCGTCGGGCGGCCTCGCGATCGCGCAGATGCTCGGCATCCTCGAAGCGATGCCCGACTGGCAGCAGATCGGCGCGCAGAAGCCGGTGCGCAACGACGTCGGCTACGAGCCGACACCGTTCGCCGCCCACCTGTTCAGCGAAGCCGGGCGCCTCGCGTATGCGGACCGCGCCCGCTACGTGGCCGATCCCGATTTCGCGCCGCTGCCGGGCGGCAACTGGGCGAGCCTCACCGACAAGACCTATCTCGCGCAGCGCGCGCGGCTGATCGGCGACAGCAGCATGGGCGTCGCGCAGGCCGGCACGCCGCAAGGCGCGACGCTCGCGCTGGCCGACGACTGCAGCCCCGAATTGCCGTCGACGTCCGACATCGCGATCGTCGACCGCTACGGCCAGGCGCTGTCGATGACGACCAGCGTCGAGGATGCGTTCGGCTCGCGGCTGATGGTGCGCGGCTTCATGCTGAACAACCAGCTCACCGATTTCTCGTTCGTGTCGAACGACAACGGCCGGCCGGTCGCGAACCGCGTGCAGCCCGGCAAGCGACCGCGCTCGGCGATGTCGCCGGAACTCGTGTTCGACAAGAAGACGAAGCAGGTGACGATGATCGTCGGCTCGGCCGGCGGCCCCGCGATCATCAATCACGTCGCGAAGACGCTGGTCGGCGTGCTCGACTGGGGGATGACGATGCAGCAGGCGATCGCGCTGCCGAACTTCGGGTCGATGAACGGACCGACGCAGCTCGAGCGCGACCGCGTGTCGGACGCGCTCGCCGACGGGCTGAAGGGTCGCGGGCACGACGTGCGAATCGTCGAGATGAACTCGGGGCTGCAGGGGATCCAGCGGCTGAACGTGCAGGGGCAGACGGTGTGGTTCGGCGGGGCGGACCCGCGGCGGGAAGGGGTGGCGATGGGCGATTGAGCGAGAAAGGCGCGGGCGGCGAGTACGCGCTCGTTGCCCGTGCCGTCAGCGTGACGTCACCCTCGCCCCTTCCACGGCACCACCCGCCGCTCGATCCACCGCATCGCGAGATCGAACAGCCACGCGATCGCGCCGATGAGCAGGATGCCCATCACGACGATGTCGGTGCGCAGGAAGCTCGACGCATTGAGCACCATTTGCCCGAGCCCGGCCGTCGCGGCGACCATCTCGGCCGCGACAAGCGTCGTCCAGCCGAACCCGATCGCGATCCGCAGCCCCGTGAGGATTTCCGGCAGCGCGGCCGGCAGCACCACATGGCGCACGATCTGCGCGAAGCTGCCGCCGAGCGAATACGCGGCGTTGATCTGCTCGACCGTCGCGGCGCGCACGCCGGCGCGCGCGGCCATCGCGATCGGCGCGAAGCACGCGAGGAAGATCACGACGAGCTTCGCCGTTTCGTCGATGCCGAACCAGATCACGACGAGCGGCAGGTATGCGAGCGGCGGCAGCGGCCGGTAGAACTCCAGCAGCGGATCGAGCACGCCGCGTGCAAGGCGGCTCACGCCCATCAGGATGCCGGCCGGCACGCCGATCGCGGTGGCGAGCAGGAACGCGCCGAACACGCGCGCGGCGCTCCACAGCAGGTGGTCGGACAACGGCAGACCGCCCTGGATGCGGCCTTGCCACGCATCGACGAATGCGGTCCACACGGCTTCCGGCGCGGGCAGGAACAGCGGCGGCAGCCACTGGAAATGCGTCGCGCCCCACCAGAGCGCAGCCAGTGCCGCGATCGTCGCGGCGCTGAGCGCGGCCGTCTTCCCCTGCCCAGGCAACCGGTAGCGATGCGAGGCGCGCGCCGGACGCGGTACGTCGCGCCGCTGCGTATCGCGTCCGTCCGGCCCGAAACTCGCGGCCGCTCGATCGGCCGCCCAAGAATCCTGCGTACTCATGTCGTCCTGCCTGTGCAATGTACTGATCCGGCCGCGCCCGACGGACGCGCCGTGCCGCGCTAATTCGTGCATCACGCCGGCTCCGCGACCGCCTCGTCGCGATGCAGATACGCGATCAGCCGCTCGCGCCACGCGATGAAATCAGGCGACGACTTCACCGCGCGCGCATCGCGCGATTCGACATAGCGGCGCGCGAACGGCAGCTCGAAGGTTTCCGCGATCCGGCCGGGGCCGGGCGTCATCACGACGAGACGCGTCGCGAGAAACAGCGCCTCCTCAACATCATGCGTGATGAAGAACACCGTCTTGCCGGTGCGCGCCCATACGTCGAGCACGAGCGCCTGCATCGTGCCGCGCGTCATCGCGTCGAGCGCGCCCATCGGCTCGTCCATCAGCAGCACGCGCGGGTCGCTCGCGAGCGCACGCGCGATGCCGACGCGCTGCTGCATCCCGCCGGAGAGCTCATACACGCGCGCATGCGCATGGCGCTCGAGCCCGACGAGCGCGAGCATCTCTTTCGCGCGCGCTTCGCGTTCGGCTTTCGACACGCGCGCGAAACGCAGCCCGAGCGCGACGTTGTCGAGCACGTCGAGCCACGGCAGCAACGCGTATTTCTGGAACACGACGCCGCGATCCGCGCCGGGGCCCGTGACCGGCACGCCGTCGACGCATACGTCGCCGGCCGTCGGCGCGACGAAGCCGGCCATGCAGTTCAGCAGCGTCGTCTTCCCGCACCCGGACGCACCGAGCGCGACGACGAATTCACCGGACTCGATGCGCAGGTCGACGCGCGCGAGCGCCTGCGTCGTCGGCCTGCCGCGCTCGCCCGGATACGCAACCGACACCTGACGGACTTCCAGCGTGCTCATGATCGAAGGGCTCCGCGACGAGTGGGCTGAGGGGCCGCGCTCAGCGCGCGGCCTTCTGCACGAATTGCGGATCGACGCCGGCCGAATAGTCGGCGAGCACCGTCTGGATCGTGCCTTGCGATTTGAGGAATGCAGCCGTGGCCGCGAGCGACTTCGCGGCGCCCGATTGCGCGCCGCCGCCGAGCCACGTCGGCGAAGCCTGTTCGGCCGCCGTCGGGAACGCGTAGAGCGCGAGGCTGGCCGGCACGTCCTGCGCATTCGCGCCGGACACCTTCGCGACCGCCGCGACCTGCGGCGAGCCGACCTTCCACGCCGCCGCATGCGCGCGGTAGTCGGCGTCAGCCGCCGCGAGCACCTTCACGAAGCGCGCGACGAACTCGGGGTTCTCGCGCGCGAACTTGCGGCTCACGACGAAGCCGTCGAAGGTCGACTTGCCACTTTCCTTCGCAACCTGGCCGGACGTCGTCAGCACGGTGCCCGACTGCTTGACCTTCGCGAGCACCGGATCCCAGATGTAGGTCGCGTCGATGTCGCCGCGTGCCCACGCCGCCGCGACTTCGGGCGGACGCAGGTTGACGATCTTCACGTCGTTCGGATTGACGCGCGCGGCCTGCAGCGCGACGAGCGTATGGAAGTGCGACGTTGACACGAACGGTACGCCGATCTTCTTGCCCTTCAACCCGGCGACGCTGGTCACGCCCGAACCGTTGCGCGCGACGAGTGCCTCGGCGTCGTTGATGTTGTCGAGCACCCAGAACAGCGAGATGTCGAGCCCCTGCGACAGGCCGGCCGCGATCGGGCTCGACCCGGCCTCGCCGAGCTGCACGGAGCCGGACGCGAGCGCGCGGATCACGTCGGCGCCGCTGTCGAGCTTGCGGAACCTGACCTTGTAGCCGGTCGCCTTTTCGACTTCACCGCTCGCTTGCGCATAGCGCCACGGCACGACCATGTCCTGGTACGCGATCACGACTTCGCGCGATTCGGCGTGCGCCGCGCCAAGCGCGGCAAAGGCGGTCAGCGCGACGACGGCGCGGCGGATGAAGCTGAAACGGGACATGCGGCTCTCCTTCGGAATGCGGGCATTGCTGCGGGAGAGCCGACTTTACGGGCTTTGCGTGCGGCGGGAGCGAACTTATCCTGCGAAGCTATCGATGATGTTTCAGCTTTGCTTTTCACGCTGGATTGGATCGCGCGTCCGGTCGGGTGGCGATTGTCGTGCGGAAGCGGGGTACTGCAGCGCATACGCAGTGTGCGTTAGTCGACGCGAGATCGTAGCTCAACTTCGAAGCGTTGCATGCCGCGTGCATCCGACGGGAAAAATCGACAAAACCGCGAGGCATCGAAAACATTCGAACTCCCGGATTTTTAGTACCTATCTGATTGCTGCGCCGCATGCCACCGTGATAATTCTTCATCTGTTGCGAAAACAGGTGACGCGCATGAAACGGTACTTGCTTAAGGTAGGCGACAGGTCAACTACGGGTGGCGTCGTCATCGAGGGGATAGACAGTTGCACGCATCATGGCACTGCGCCGACTTTTGTTGGTGCTCAAGTCGTTTGTAACACGTGCCAGTCCACAGGTGTCATCGCAGCTCAGGCGCCGTGGCTGGCGCCAGGATAGGCGCTACAGCGGGCACGATGGTCGGTATTGAACTCGGGCCTGGTGCCGTAATAACCGGCGCCATCGGCTATTTCGGCGGCTCGATGATTGCCGATCAGATTCCAGATGAATGATGACGGAGGAGACGTGTCTTTCTTCAAGCGCAAGATTAACGAGTTGCAAACGAAGCGGGCGGTGCGGGAAAGTGTGAAGAGTCTCGAAGATGCCTTCGGAAGGTCGATTGGTGAATTGCAGACCATTTTCGGCTCCGGTGCGCTCGATCTCGAAAAGCAGCAAGTTCCTGTCTATCCCAAGTCGATATATCAAGGCGATGCAGGAATCAATGCTTTCGGGCTGGCTCATCATGTTCAGCCGGATCAGTTTCCGGCTTTGCTGAATCTCGTGCGACAAGGACGAAGCGAGGTTGCGCATTTTCACTTCATGCGCGAAGTCGGCGGGCAGCCACTGAGCACCATCATCTCCCCCAAATGGACGTTTGCAGAGCGAGTCGTGCGCTTGCTCTCCAACGATGTTGAGCTAATTGCCGAGCTCTCGGAGCAGGGCTTCCACCCTCCTCCTCCGTGGATCACGCTATATGAGTTTGGACCGGTTCTGCATGTCAGTCAGGGCGACCCTCACTACTGGCTGAACTATGTCTGGGACTCGTTCTGGGAAAGCCTGAGCCTGGATGAACAGACAGACTTTCTGGAAGCAGGCAGAAAAGAGACTGATGCCTATATCACGACCGAGGACTGGGAACTGTGGGTTGAGAGTATCAGAATGCGCGACGCCCGGTTTCGCATGCTTGAGGGCTAAAGGCACGCAAAGGGTGGAAAGGACGGACGGCAAAGCCAGCATGGCTGGGGTGACGGCAAGGACAATGAAGAACAAGTACAGCTTATTGCAAATGAGGGATGTCTGGATCGATGCCTATATAAGCGGCGACATCGATCAATTGAATTTTGTAGAAAGCGCCCACTTCTTCGTGAAACGACGAGATCGGATTCTGACCAAGGTCCAGCAAATAGCATCGATACAACGGCGCCTTGCCGAAAAGACTTGGCCGGATTGTGGTCCTCGGATCCACCAGGACATCACCGCGATCGTGGAAGACCATTCATGGGCATCGATTTCCGGTACAGGCTCGATGGCAAGCAACGGAAAAGACCTTACCCGATTTGACTATCTCGAACTATGGGTGGTCAACGAAAATCGATGGCAGATCGCCGCGCTTTGCTACGACGAGAAACGACGCGAAGCCGAAGGGGTTAAATAATTCGGACGAGGAATAGACATGTACAAACGCTTCCAACGGGGAGCCAATCCTCTGTCCCGAGCGGAGCGAACGCCTCTGCAATCACTGGCCGGTTATTTGCCCCGTACGATGCCGCGCCGAGGAAAAGGTATGTCACCCGTGCCCCCTTCTTCACCAGATTCCGATACGAAAAAGCCCGCATCGCGGCGGGCCTTATTCGACTGCACGAGTGCTGCAGAACCGGAGATTGCGACGCTCAGACCACCCCCGCCCCATGCGCCTGCAGATCGGCGTGATAGCTCGAGCGCACCATCGCGCCGACGGCCGCGTGCGTGAAGCCCATCTTGTACGCCTCTTCCTCGTACATCTTGAACGTATCCGGATGCACGTACGCCCGCACCGGCAGGTGGTGCTCCGACGGCTGCAGGTACTGGCCGATCGTCAGCATGTCGACGTCGTGCGCGCGCAGGTCGCGCATCACCTGCAGGATTTCCTCTTCGGTTTCGCCGAGGCCGACCATCAGGCCCGACTTCGTCGCGACGTCCGGATGCAGCGCCTTGAAGTCTTTCAAGAGCTTCAGCGAGTGCGCGTAGTCCGAACCCGGGCGCGCTTCCTTGTACAGGCGCGGCACCGTTTCGAGGTTGTGGTTCATCACGTCCGGCGGGGCGGCGTTCAGGATCGAGATCGCGCGGTCGAGACGGCCGCGGAAGTCCGGCGTCAGGATCTCGATGCGCGTGTCCGGCGACTGCGCACGCGTTTCGCGAATGCACTCGACGAAGTGGGCGGCGCCGCCGTCGCGCAGGTCGTCGCGGTCGACGCTCGTGATCACCACGTACTTGAGCTTGAGCGCGGCGATCGTGCGCGCGAGGTTCTTCGGTTCATCCGCATCGAGCGGATCGGGACGGCCGTGGCCGACGTCGCAGAACGGGCAGCGGCGCGTGCACTTGTCGCCCATGATCATGAACGTCGCGGTGCCCTTGCCGAAGCATTCGCCGATGTTCGGGCAGCTCGCTTCCTCGCACACGGTATGCAGGTTGTGCTCGCGCAGGATCGTCTTGATCTCGTTGAAGCGCGAGCTGCCGGTGGCCGCCTTCACGCGGATCCACTCGGGCTTCTTCAGCTTTTCGATCGGAATGACCTTGATCGGGATGCGCGCCGTCTTCGCCTGCGCCTTCTGCTTGGCGGTCGGATCGTAGGCAGCCGTATCGGCCGGTGCGGGAGAAGCGGTAACGTCAGTCATTCGATTGTTCCAGTGCGTGCGGCTTGTCGGCGGCCGCGGATGCGCCGTCGAGGTTGGCGATCAGACGGCCCACCAGCGTGTGGGCGACGTCGTTCCAGTCGGCGGCAACCGCGAGGCTCGCCATGTCGACGGTTTCCAGTCCGGCATAGCCGCACGGGTTGATCGCGAGAAACGGGCGCAGATCCATCTTCACGTTCAGGCTCAGCCCGTGATAGCTGCAGCCGTTGCGGATCTTCAGGCCGAGGGCCGCGATTTTCGCGCCCTCGTGCACGCCGGATGCCACGTAGATCCCGGGCGCGCCCGCCTTGCGGACCGAAGCGAGATTATACGCCGCGAGGGTTTCGATCACGGCCTCCTCGATCTTCGTCACGAGCGTGCGCACCATCAGCTTGCGCCGGCGCAGGTCCAGCAGCAGGTAGACGACGATCTGGCCGGGGCCGTGGTAGGTGATTTGTCCGCCGCGGTCGACCTTGACGAGCGGCACGCCGCTGTCGGCCACCAGCAGGTGCGCCGGGTCGCCGGCCTGGCCGAGCGTGTAGACGGGCGGATGCTCGACCACCCAGATTTCGTCGCCGGTGTCGGCCGTGCGCGTGTCGGTGAACGCGCGCATCGCGTCGAAGCTCGCGTCGTACGCCTCGCGGCCCCGCCATCGCACGGTGACCGGCTGGGCCGGCTGAGCCGGGACTCCGGCGGGCGATGCGGAAACGGCGACAGGCGTGGACACGATGGAAACCGGCGAAACGGACATGGGCGGTAGTTTACCGAAAACCCGTGGGTCTCGCCGGCCTGGGGACGGGGACGGATCGCCGGTATCCGTCGGATGAAACGATGGTCAGACGGTACGCCAGCCGTCGTGCAGCAGCGCGTTGACGCGTTCGCGCAGCCGGGACAGCCCGCCGAGCGCGACTTCCCGCGGCGGGCGCGACACCGAGAACGCGACGCATGCGCCCTCGCGGCCTTCCGCGCTGAGCCACAGCCGCTCGCCGCGGCGCAGCTTCAGCGTCTCGCCGTCGGCCAGGAAGTAGTCGTCGACGTCGTTGCTGCGCGTCGCCCAGACCGGCCCGCACTGGACGATCAGCCGCGTGCTGCGTTGCACCTTCATCGGCACGGTCTCGCCCGGGGGAATTTCGAAGGTGATGCTTGAAGAGATTTCTTGCATGATCGACTCCGCCAATAAGTGCTTCGATGACTACAATCGTAGTCACTTGAAGGTGTCCGACCAAACGACCAATTTTCACGTCGATGTGAGGAAAATTAGCAAATGGACCTCCGCCAGCTGCCGGCGCTGAACGCGATTCGCGCGTTCGAAGCCGCCGCCCGCCACGAGAACTTCTCGCGCGCCGCCGACGAGCTGTTCGTCACGCACGGCGCGGTCAGCCACCAGGTGCGCGCGCTCGAGGAAGAGCTCGGCGTGCAGCTGTTCACGCGCAACGGCAAGCGGCTGTGCCTGACCGACGCCGGCATGCGCTACGCGCAGCAGATCCGCACCGCGCTGATGGTGATCGCCGACGCGACGCGCGACGTGCGCGCGAGCGACCGCGACCGGCGGCTGGTGGTGTCGATGCTGTCGTCGTTCGCCGCGCGCTTCATCACACCGCGCATCGGCACGTTCATCGAGCGGCATCCGGAAATCGACGTCGAGCTGCAGTCGACCAACTCGCTCACCGATTTCGCGCGCGACGACGTCGATCTGGCGATCCGCTTCGGCTTCGGCAGCTATCCGGGGCTGCACGTGGAGCCGCTGTTCGAGGAGGTGTTCTTTCCGGCGTGCGCGCCGACGCTGAACGGCGGCAAGCTGCCGCAGACGCCCGCCGATCTCGTGCACTACCCGCTGCTGCGCTCGGACGACGAGCTGTGGCGGCCGTGGTTCGACGCGGCCGGGCTCGATACGCTGACCGAGCCCAAGCGGGGGATCCTGTACCAGGATTCGTCGAACCTGCTGCTGGCCGCGATCGAAGGCCAGGGCATCGCGCTGGTGCGCCGCTCGCTCGCGGTGCACGACCTGCTCGACGGGCGCATCGTGCGCCTGTTCGACATCGACGGGCCGAGCCCGTGGCACTATTTTTTCGTGTGTCCGCCGCCGCTCTTGAACACGCCGCGCGTGCAGGCGTTCAGGACCTGGCTGTTCGAGGAAGTGGCCGAATACAAGCGGCTGTGCGACGAGCTGGACGCGCGGCGCGCGGCGGGAAAATGCCCCGCCGAGTGCGCGCTGGAGGGAGGATGGAAAGGGATCAGCGGCCGTTTGCGCTGACCCCGGACGCCGGAACGGGCGCTTAAAGCACGACCTTGACCATCGGATGGCCGGTCAGCGCACGGTAGATGTTGTCGAGCTGTTCCTGGCTCGTCGCGCGCACGGTGATCGTGAGGCCCGTGTAATTGCCGCCGCTCGACGCGCGCTCCTCGATCTTCTCGACGTCGATCTCGTTGTCGTGAACGGCCACGACCTTGAAGATCGTGTCCTTGAATTCGGGGTGCGCCTTGCCCATGATCTTGATCGGGAAATCGCACGGAAACTCCAGCAGCGACTCCTTCCGGGTCTCGATCGCGCCGGTGACCTCGACGGTTTTGGTCGGTTCGCTCATCATTTTCTCCGGGTTAGGTCAAACTGTTCAAACTCGCGTGCCTTCGCACGCTGGTACGCGTCATACAGCGCCGCGAACACGGGGCCCGGCTTGCCGCCCTGCACGGGCAGATCGTCGAGCGACGTCACAGGCAGGATTTCCTTGGTGGCCGACGTCAGCATGATCTCGTCGGCCGAGCGCAGCTCGACCTCGCTGATCTCGCGCGCGACGAACCGGATCCCGCATTCTTCGGCCAGTTGCTCGACCAGCGCGTAGCGGATCCCTTCGAGGATCTTGTTGCTGCGCGGCGGCGCGAACAGCTCGCCGTTCTTCACGATCCACACGTTCGACGACGAGCCTTCGGTCACGTTGTCGTCGCGCAGCTGGATCGTCTCGAACGCATCGCGTTCCGCCGCATGCTGCGCCATCAACACGTTGCCGAGCAGCGAGATCGACTTGATGTCGCAATGCAGCCAGCGGCGATCCTCGGCCGTCACGCAGCGCACGCCCTTCGCGCGCTCCGCTTCGGACGGCAGGCGCAGCGGGCTCGTCATCGCGAACACCGTCGGCACCGCGTTCGCCGGGAACGCATGGCCGCGCTTCGCGACGCCGCGCGTCACCTGCAGGTAGACGAGCGCGTTGCCGTCGGCGAGGCCTTCGGCGTTCGCCGCGACCACCCGCTCGATCAGCGCGCGCCAGCCCGCCGCATCGTGCGGGTCGTCGATGCCGATCTTCTTCAGGCTGCGCGCGAGCCGGTCCAGATGCTGTTCGATCCGGAACGGCACGTGCGCGCCGTCGTGCGCATAGACGGGGACGACTTCATACACGCCGTCGCCGAAGATGAACCCGCGGTCGAGCACCGGCACACGGGCTTCGGACAGCGGCACCAGTTCCTCCTGCGCCGAGACGCTGAGGTAGACGATCGGTTCGAATTCGGCTTGGCTCATAGCTTTGACAGATGGGGATGAAGTCGTGAAAACAAAGGCCCGTCGTGCTTACTTCTTCTTGCTGAACATCAGCAGGATCGAGTCCCAGATACGTCCGAAGATACCCGCTTCCGGCACCGCCTGCAGCGCGACGACCGGGAATTCGGACAGCGTCTTGCCGTCGGCGACGATCTTCACGGTGCCGACCTGCTGGCCTGCCGCGAGCGGCGCGATCAGCGGCGCGTTGACGTCGACCTCGGTCTTGACCTTGTCGCCGAGGCCGCGCGGCACGGTCGCCCACTGGTCGCCCTTCACGCCGACCTGCACGGTGTTGTCCTTGCCCTTGTAGACGCGCGGCGTCGAGATCGCCTGGCCGCCCTTGAACAGGCGCACCGAATCGAACGCGCTGTAGCCGTAGTTCAGCATCTTCATGCTGTCCTGCGTACGGTCGCTTTCCTTCTGCTCGCCCATCATCACCGACACGAGGCGGCGCTGGCCGTCGACGCCCGGGATCGCGCGCTTCGCCGATGCGATCAGGCAGTAACCGGCCGCCTGCGTGTGGCCCGTCTTCAGGCCGTCGACCGTCGGGTCGAGCCACAACAGACGGTTGCGGTTGCCCTGGCGGATGTTGTTGTACTTGAATTCCTTCTCCGAGAAGATGCCGTAGTACTGCGGAAAATCGCGGATCAGGTGAGCCGACAGCTTCGCGAGATCGCCGGCCGTCGTGTAGTGGTTCGGGTCGGGCATGCCGTTCACGTCGGCGAAATGCGTGCCCTTCATGCCGAGGCGCGCGGCCTCGTCGTTCATCAGCGTGACGAACTGCCCTTCGCTGCCGCCGACGAGTTCGGCCAGCGCGATCGCGGCGTCATTGCCCGACTGGATGATCATCCCGTACACGAGGTCGTGCACGGACACCGGCTTGTTCGCCTCGATGAACATGCGCGACTCGTCGCGGCCGACGCGGCGCACGGCTTCGCTCGGCGTGACGATCTGCTCCATCGAGATCTTCTTCTTGTCGAGCGCCTCGAACACGAGGTAGGCCGTCATCAGCTTCGTCAGCGACGCCGGCTCGACGCGTTCGTCCGCATTGCCCGATGCGAGCACCGTGTTGCTCGTCGCGTCGACGAGCACCCACGAGCGCGCGTTCACGCCCGGCGGCGGCACCGCGCCCGGCATGTAGGTCGCGGGCGCGCCGGTGAACTGCTCGGCGGCCGGCGCCGCATGCGCGGCCTTGGCCTTGGCGGCCGGCTTCGCCTCGGCGACGACGATCGTCGATGCGAGCGCGACGGGCAGCATCACGCCGAGCGCGACGTTGCGCGCGGCGGTGCTGAAGGCGATGGAGGAAGCGAGGGACTTGAGGCCTTGGGAAGACAGACGCATGATCGATTCAGGCTGATGGCAGAAAGTGCGGTGCGAAACGCGCAGGGTTGAACGGCAAGGCGGCGGGCGTGTCGGGCGCTCGCCCGACACCGTCGGGCGACGCGAAACGCGCCGGTTGGACTCGTGCGGGCGCGTTCGGTTCGCGGCCGTCGCGAGCGGGCGGACAGGCGGCGAAACGAGCGCCGCATGGGCCCAGCCGGGCCGCGGGCAACGCGAAAGCGGCCATTATACGTGGCCGCGAACGGCGTTTTCGCGAACCGGGCAGCGGACGTCCGCAACCCCGTTGCGCGAGCATCGCACGGGAATGCGGCGGGCACGCGTGCTCGAAGCCGCGCGAAAGGCGTGCGCAGGCGGCGTGCAAGCCGGGTTGCGGCGCCATGCAGCAGGCGGGGCGCGGCGCGATGTCGCGTGAAGTTTCGGGAAGGGTCGCGCATCGTCCGGACGGGCGCCGGTGCGCGGTACGGACGCGGGCGCTTGCGCCGACGCCCGCATGCAGGCTAGCGCCACGCGTCGACGATGATGCGCTTCAGCACGTGCAGCTTGCGATGGAGGAAATGCTCGGCGCCGGGGATCACGACGACCGGCAGCTCCTGCGGCCGCGCCCAGTCGTACACCGACGCGATCGGCACCGTGTCGTCGGTTTCGCCGTGGATCACGAGCGTGTTCTCGGGCACGTCGGCCACCTGCCAGCGGCTCGCGGCCGTGCCGACGAACACCATCCGCTCGATCGTCTCGCCCGCGTCGCGCAGGCGCTTCGCGACGTGCGACAGCACGAAGGTGCCGAACGAGAAGCCCGCGAGCACGAGCGGCAGGTCCGCATACGCGGGCTGCGCGCGCATGTGCGCGAGCACCGCGAGAAGATCGTCGGCCTCGCCCGCGCCGTTGTCGTGCACGCCTTCGGTCGCGCCGACGCCACGGAAGTTCGACCGGTAGACGACATAGTTCAGTTGCACGAGCGTGCGCGCGAGCGTCTGCGCGACCTTGTTGTCCATCGTGCCGCCGAACAGCGGATGCGGGTGCGCGACGAGCGCGATGCCGCGCGGCGCGGCGCCGCTTTCGCGCACGGCGTCGGGCAGGTCGACCGCGATTTCGATCTGGCCGATCGGGCCCGCGATCAGCGATTTCTGCGTATGAACGTTCATTCGGGCGGCCCGCTCAGATCTTCAGGCGGTCGACGACGTTGCCGTCGCGCAGGTGCGACTCGACGATCTCGTCGATGTCGGCCTGGTCGACGTACGTGTACCACGTGCCTTCCGGATACACGACCATCACCGGCCCTTCCTCGCAGCGGTCGAGGCAGCCGGCCTTGTTGATGCGCACCTTGCCGGGCCCCGCGAGACCGAGTTCCTTCACGCGCTTTTTCGCGTATTCCTGCATGGTCTGCGCATTGCATTGCGCGCAGCTCGGGCGCTCGGCGCCCGGATCGCGCTGGTTCAGGCAGAAGAAGACGTGGTGCTGGTAGTAGGAATCCATGATGGTGACGAGCGGCCCGGCACGAGGCCGTGCGCAAAGAAGGGCGATGAATTGCCGTTGCGCGGGGCGGCAACGGAGGATGCCGACGATTATAGCGAGCGGCGCACGCGGCTGCCCGCGGCACGGCCGCCGCCGCGCGGCCCGGGCTGCCGCGTCAGCGGCGCAGCGCGGCCGGTAGCCACGCGTGCTCGACGCGCTGGCCGAGCCAGATCAGCGCCGCGTAGGGCCAGATCCACGCGAGCCAGCGCGCGAGGCTGTTGAAGTGCACGTAGCGGCCCTGCCGCCACCCCGATAGCGTGAAGTCGAAGAACGGGTTGACCGGCAGCAGGTTCACGAGCGCGACGCCGGCCAGCAGCGCGAGCGCCGCGAGCATCGCGCGCCACGTCGCCGGCACGCGCAACGCGACGAGCGCCGCCGCGAAACCGAGCTCGATGCCGAGCCGCGCGCCGGGCGTCGCCCACACGACGACGAGGCCGGTGGCCGACTGCATGAACGTTGCGGCCGCCTTCAGCACCAGCGTGGCGACCACCAGCGCGATCAGCAGCCAGATGCGCGGCGCGCGCGGGCGCATCGCGAGCGACGCGATCGCCAGCGCGGCGAACAGCATCAGCCCGCCGAGCACGGCTTCCCACGCGGAATCGGACAGCCAGCCGTCGACCCGCTCGGGCCATTCGCTGACGCGCCACGCGGCCGGCAGCCACGCGAGCAGCGCGTCCTGCATCGACGCGTCGGCGCGCTCCCACAGCGCGGCCGGCCAGTCGCCGATGCCGAACAGGAACGGCGACGGAAACACGATCGCGAACGGCCACAGCGCGGCGAGCAGCAGCGGCGTCGAACCGTCGGCCTCCAGCCACGCGAAGCGCAGCCGGCGCAGCGCGCCGCGGTCGAGCAGCGCGCCGGTGGCCGGCGCGGCGAGCGCCGCGCCCAGCAGCGCGCCGAGCGCGTTGGCGCCAAGGTCGAGATTCGACGCGACGCGCGTCGGCAGGTAGGTCTGCAGCGCTTCCATCGCGCCCGACAGCAGCACGCCGAGCCCGCCCGCGATCAGCGTCGCGGCCACGCCGCGCCAGCGCGGGTGCAGCGCGAGCACGCCGAGCGCGCCGAACGGCAGATAGCCGAGCACGTTCGTGGCCACGTCGAACGCGGTCACGTAGCGCTGCATCGGCGCGAACAGGTAATCGAACGGGCCGATGCCGAGCGACAGCCAGCCTTCGAACGGATACAGCGACGCATAGACGATCAGCACCGCGTAAGCGGCAAACGCCTGCCGCGCGAGCGGTGACGCGCGATGCGTGCCCGGCACGTTCATCGCGGATGCAATCGCGGATGCAATCGCGGCTGCACGCCGGCCGTCACGGCGTGCCCGCGTACGCCTGCACGCCGACCCACGCGGCGATCTGCGACACGAGTTCGTCGCTGGCCGCCGCGAGCGCACGCGCGCCGCCGGCCGCGTCGGGCGTGCTCGACGGCGCGCGCGCGACGAACGTGCGCTGGCCGAGCACCTTGCCGTCCTGCATCAGCGTCGCGCGCGCGGTCACCGCGCCGTGGCTTTGCGACTGGCCGTCGAAAACCTGTTCGAATTCGCTGAGGTCGACCTTGAGGGTCGGCGCGCGCACGCCGTCGGCGCCTTCGAGCACCGTCCCGCGCGACGACAGCGCGCCGCGCAGCCGCTGCGTGAGCAGTTGCGCGGGCGGCGCGGTCCAGCGGCTGTCGCGATAGACGGCCACGTGCTGCGCATCGGCGTATGCGAGGCGGTACGCGAACTTGTCGGAATCGAGCGCGTCCGGCGCGGCGACGTCGAGCACCTTCAGCGCGGGGCCCGAACCGGTGGTCGTCACCGACGACGCGGGCCCGAGGTCGTAGCGGATATTGGACAGCACCGCGTCGTTGCCGGCGCAGCCGGCCGCCAGTGCGAGCGTCAGTACGGCAAGCGCGGCCGCGGCCGGGCGCAGCGCGCGGTCAAGAATTCGTGGCATGGCGTATTCCTGCATGAGGTTTCCGGTTTTCGATGGGCGTCACTTCCCGGCCGTCGCACCCGGCCAGACGAAGCCCGCTTCGCCCGGCCCCGGCGCCGCACCGGGCGAACCGAACAACAGACTGCGCGGGTTGCGGCCAAGTTCACCGGCGACGTCCTTCAATTGCCGCGACGCGTCGCCGACGCTATCGGCCAGCGCATTGAAGCGCGGCAGCGTGTCGTACTGCACGCGCGCGTTGAGGCCGTTCAACGCGACGCCGACCTGCTCGGCGGCCGTGCCGGCCTTGTTCAGGTTCGACACGAGCGGCCCGTTCGGCTGCAGCAGCGTGTTCGCCGACGCCATCGCGCGGTTTACCTCGTGCATCGTTTCCGGCAGCGCGGTGACTGCCGGGCCGAGCTGCCTGGTCAGCGTCGCGGCGCCGTCGGCCGCGTGCTGCAGGCTTTCGGCGGTCGCGCGCAACTGCTCGCGCATCTCCGGCGACATCAGCGCGTTCGCGCTCTTCGCGGCCAGTTCGAGCTGCCGCAGCAGCACGTCGCCGCGCTCCTGGATCTGGTCGAACAGGCTCGGCCGCATCGGGATCTGCGCGATCGCCTTCGGCGACGACGGCAGCGGCGACAGATCGCGCCCCGTATCCTCGAGCTGCACGAACGCGATGCCGGTCACGCCCTGGAAGCCGAGGCTGCCGTAGGTCGACTGCGTGATCGGCGCGTCGTGATCGACGAGAATGCGGATCCGGATCTGGCCCGGATGCGTGCGATCGAAGCCGATCGACTGCACCTTGCCGACGTCGAGGCCGCGAAAGCGCACGGCCGCGTCCGGGAACAGCCCGGTCACGTTGGTGCGCGCGAGCAGGTCGTACGGCACGCGCACGGTGCGGTCGACGTTGAACCAGAACACGGTGCCCGCGATCGCGAGCGTCAGCGCGATCGTGAACAGGCCGGCCCAGAACGCATGTGATTTGTTTTCCATTCGCGGGTTCCTTGCTTCTACAGCTCGACGCTCGACAGCGCCGGTTCGAGGGCCGCCTTCGGCAGCTTCGCGCGCCGCTCGGGCGGCAGCGCCTGCAATGCGCGGCGCCCGCGCAGCCCCAGGAAATATTCGTGGATGAACGGATGGTCGACGTTCGCGGCCTCCTCGACGGGCGCGGCGACCAGCACCTTGCGATCGGCCAGCACCGCGACGCGCGTCGACAGCGCGACCATCGTGTCGAGGTCGTGCGTCACCATCACGACGGTCAGCCCGAGCGTGCGGTGCAGCGTCGCGATCAGCTCGACGAATTCGTCGGACGCCTGCGGATCGAGGCCGGCCGTCGGCTCGTCGAGGAACAGCAGCTCGGGCTCCAGCGCGATCGCGCGCGCGATGCCGACCCGCTTCACCATCCCGCCCGACAGCGCGGCCGGCATCTTCGACGCGTGCTTGCACGGCAGCCCGACCATCTCGAGCTTCAGCATCACGATGTCGTGCAGCAGGTCCGGCGGCACGCGGCCGAGCTCGCGCAGCGGCTGCGCGACGTTGTCGAACACCGTCATCGACGAGAACAGCGCGCCCTGCTGGAACAGCATCCCCGAACGCGTGCGCATCATCCGCGCGGTCGCGTCGTCGATCGTCGCCGTATCCTCGCCGAACACCTTGATCGTGCCCGACGTCGGCCGCTCGAGGCCGAGGATCTGGCGCACGAGCGTCGTCTTGCCGGAGCCCGACCCGCCGACGATCGACACGATCTCGCCGCGCCGCACGTCGAAGTCGAGCTTCTGGTGAACGACGTTGCGCCCGTAGCGCTTGGTCAGGTTGCGTACCTCGATTACGAGGTCGCCGGCGTCGGCGGCCGCGTCCGGCCCGGCGCCGATCGCCGCGGCATGCGCGGTCGTGTCGTTCGATGCGTTCATCCGAGCCCCACGTTCTGGAACAGGATCGCGAACACCGCGTCGGCGAGGATCACGACCGTGATCGACGACACGACCGACGTGGTCGTGCCTTCGCCGAGGCTCTGCGAGTTCGCCTTGATCCGGAAGCCGAAATGGCACGCGACCAGTGCGATCAGCATGCCGAACACGACGCCCTTGCCGACGCCGATGTACAGGTTCGCGATCGGCACGACGCCCGGCAGCGAGCGCACGAAATAGTTGATGTCGATGCCGAGCACCAGCTTCGCGGCGAGCGCGCCGCCCGTCAGCGCGATGATGTTGGTCCACATCACGAGCAGCGGCATCGCGACGCCGAGCGCGAGCACGCGCGGCAGGATCAGCCGCAGCCCGTGCGGGATGCCCATCACGCGCATCGCGTCGAGCTCCTCGGTCACGCGCATCACGCCGATCTGCGCGGTGATCGCCGAGCCCGAGCGGCCCGCGACGAGGATCGCCGACAGCACGGGACCGAGCTCGCGGATCACCGACAGCCCGAGAATGTTCACGATATAGCGGTTCGCGCCGAACATCTGCAACTGCTGCGCGGACAGGTAGCTGAGCACGATGCCGATCAGGAACGCGACGAGCGCGGTGATCGGCAGCGCCTGCGCGCCGGCGCTGTAGATGTTCGCCGAGGTCTCCTTCCACGGCATCGTCCGCGGGCGGCGCAGCACCGACAGCGCGTCGAGGATCACGCGGCCGAACATCGCGATGCCGCCCTGCAGGTGTTCGCCGAACGCGAAGATCGCCAGGCCGAGCCGCGTGACGGGATCGAACCGCACGATGCGCTCGGGCGCCTCGCGCTGGCTGTCGAGCCGTTCGATGCGCTCGAAGATCGTGCGCTGCGTGGCGCTCAGCGCGACGCCGGCCGGCAGCTTGCGGCCCCACACGCGCCACAGCGCCTGGCCGCCGACGTGGTCGAGCCGCTCGATGCCGGACAGATCCCATTCGCTCACGCGCCCGCTGGCGAGGGTCGCGATGCGGCGCGCCACGGCGCCGCGGTTGCGCGCGAGCGACAGGGCGGTCCACTGGCCGGTCAGGCGCACCGTCTGGCCCTGGCCGCCGGCGTCGACCGACAGGCCGGGAGGAGTCTCGAAGTCCAAGGGCGGGTTGTTTGCAAAAGGATGACAGCGGCCATTGTAGCGAACCGCCCGGCGCCGCGACGTGAGGATTACGGCCGGCATGCCCGGCCGCGGCGCCGGGCCGGGCATGCCGGCCGGGACCGGCCCGAAGCCGCCGTGGGCCTCGGCCAGCGGCCGGCGTCGCGACCTTTCATTGTTCCGTCACGTTTCCTTTCGATACTCTCACGCGCCGCACCTCAGGCCGTCGGCGCGCCGCGCCGCCATTCGTGCGTACCTCGCGTTTCATAAAACAGAACACCGAACAGGACAACCGATGCGTCTCCCCCCGCTTTCCCGCCGCCACGTGCCGGCCGCCGCCGCGCTCGCCAGCCTCGCCTTCGTCCTCGCCGGCTGCGGCGGCGACGACGTCACCGCCACGCCGCCGTCGCAGCCCGAGGCCCAGGCGCCCGTCGGCACGACGGCCACGCTCGCGCTGCTCGAGACGACCGACCTGCACACCAACGTGCTGTCGTACGACTATTTCAAGCTCGCCGCCGACAATTCGCTCGGCTTCGAGCGCGTGTCGACGCTGATCGCGCAGGCGCGCAAGCAGTACCCGAACACGCTGCTGCTCGACAACGGCGACACGATCCAGGGCACCGCGCTGTCGGACTACCAGGCGCTGGTTAAGCCGGTCGGCTGCGACCAGACGCTCGCGATCTACAAGGTGATGAACGCCGCGAGATTCGACGGCGGCGGGATCGGCAACCACGAGTTCAACTACGGGCTGCCGTACCTGTCGCAGGTGACCGGCAACACGTTCGAGGTCGACGGCCTGCCCGCGCCCGCCCAGCAGAAGAAGTGCGCGGGCCCGAACTTCCCGCAGGTGCTCGCGAACGTGATCAGCGCGAAGACCAATGCGCCGCTGTTCACGCCGTACACGATCCTGACGCGCACGGTGACGGCCACGACGCCGGACGGCAAGACGGTCAGCGCGCCCGTGAAGATCGGCATCATCGGCTTCACGCCGCCCGCGATCATGAACTGGGACAAGCGCTGGCTCGACGGCAAGGTCTATACGACCGGGCTGAAGGAAGCGGCCGAGAAGTACATTCCGGAGATGCGCGCGAAGGGCGCCGATCTCGTCGTCGCAATCTCGCACGGCGGCCTCGACAATTCCGCGTACTCGCCGACGATGGAAAACGGCAGCTGGTGGCTGTCGAAGGTGTCCGGCATCGACGCGATGCTGATCGGCCACTCGCACCAGGTGTTTCCGGACGCGAACAGCACCGTCGCGCAGTTCAACCTGCCGGGCGTCGACAAGGTCAAGGGCACCGTCAACGGCGTGCCGACCGTGATGGCCAACTACTGGGGCAAGCACCTCGGCGTGATCAAGCTTGGCCTTAAGTTCGACGGCAAGACGTGGATCGTCGACAAGTCGCTAACGACCGTCGAGGCGCGGCCGATCCAGAACGCCGACAAGAGCTACGTCGCGGCCGACCCGTCGGTCTCCGCCGCGATCGCGGCCGAGCACCAGGCGACGATCGACTACGTGAAGACGCCGATCGGCTCGACCGACTACCGGATGAACTCGTACTTCGCGGACGTCGGCGATCCGGGCGCGATCCAGATCGTCAACGAGGCGCAGGCCGACTACGTGAAGACCTACGTGCAGGCGAACCTGCCGCAGTACGCGTCGCTGCCGGTGCTGTCGGTCAGCGCGCCGTTCAAGAGCGGCTTCGGCGGCGGCACCGACTACACCGACGTCGCGCCGGGCGCGCTCGCGATCAACAACGCGGCCGACCTGTACCTGTATCCGAACACCGTGTACGCGGTGAAGGTGAGCGGCGCCGACGTGAAGAACTGGCTCGAGACGGCCGCGAAGCGCTTCAACACGATCGACCCGACCAAGGCCACCGTGCAGCCGCTCGTCAGCACCTTCCCCGGCTACAACTTCGACATGTTCACGTCGGCCGATCTCGCGTATGAAATCGACGTCACGCAGCCGGTCGGTAGCCGGATCCGGAACCTGACGTACAAGGGCGCGCCGATCGACCCGAACGCGCAGTTCATCGTCGCGACCAACAACTACCGCGCGAGCGGCGGCGGCAATTTCCCGGGCCTCGACGGCAGCAAGACGATCTTCGCGTCGCCCGACGCGAACCGCGACGTGCTGATCGCGTTCATCAAGAAGCGCGGCGCGATCACGCGCGCGGCCGACGGCGCGCAGCGCAGCTGGCGCTTCACGAAGCTCGCGAGTTCGGTCGCGCACGTGCGGTTCGCGTCCGCGCCGAACCGCCTCGGCGATGCGGCGGCGGCCGGCCTGACCGGCATCACGCAGGTCGCGGCCGACGACGGCTCGGGCAAGAACCTCGCGACCTACGAGATCGACCTCACGCAATGAGACACACGATGCAACCGATCCGGACGATGCGGCCCGCCGAAACCGGCTTCGCCGCCGCCGCGCGGCGCGTGCTGCGCGCGAAACTCCCTCCTGCCGCGCTGCTCGCGACGGCGGCCGTGACCGTCGCGGCCGTCGTCGCGGCGACCGGCCTGCGCGGCGCCGGCCCCGCGCCGAGCGCCGCGCAGCTCGACGAATGGCAGGCGATGGTCACGCAGGCGACCGAGCCGCATGCGCTGGCGCAGTTGCGCACGCTCGCGCGCCGCGGCTCGGGCGCCGCGCAGGCGGCGCTCGGCATCGCGCTCGTCGATGCGCATGAACCGGGGCTGCGCGACGAGGGGCGCGGCTGGCTGGAAACGGCCGCGGCGGCGGACAAGGCCGACACGGCCGACGCGCCGGCTGCGCGGCGCGCGCAGCTCGCGCTCGGCAAGGCGTTGCTGCTGGGCAGTGGCGACGTTCCGAAGGACTATGTGCGCGCCCGCGCGCTGCTCGGCGCAGCGGCCTCGGACGGCGACCCGGCCGCCGCGTATTACCTCGGGCTGATCTACCGCAGCGGCTACGGCATCGCGGCCGACCCGGTGCAAGCCGCGCACTGGTTCGACATCGCGTCGCGCGCGGACATCCCGGCCGCCGACTTCATGCTCGCGAACGCGTACCGCGACGGCAGCGGCGTGCCGCGCGACGACGCACGTGCGCTCGCGCTGTATCGCCGCGCCGCCGAGCACGAGCTGCCGGAAGCCGTGCAGACGCTCGCGATGGCTTATCGCAACGGCGAACTCGGGCTTCGGCCCGATGCGGACGAATTCCACGCGCAGTGGATCGAGACCGCGCATGCGCTGAAGCACCCGGTGGTTGCGCCGTGACGGCCGTTCGGCCGGGGGGCGCGTGGGCGTGACCCGGCCGAACGGTGATTGCTTCGCATGCGTCATCCTCGCACCGCGCATTGGTATCGATCCCCGCAACCGGAATCGGCCTGCGCGACGGCAGTGGCGCACCAACCGTTCGACCGGTGAAGGATCGTCTGTTCATCCGGTACGCCACTTAAGCAGCCGGGAAACATAGGGCTCAAGGTAGAACAGGCCCGCGAGTATGGTTCCAATGCTGAGCGTGGTGCTCCATCTCTTGCATGACCAGCGTCTATACGCCAGTACATTGACGACGCAGAAAAACAAGGCGGGCCCCAGCAAGTACGCCAGAAACAATACTCCCTGCCACCATGAGGTCGGGCACTTGTCGATCTCGTAACAACCGCGAGCCGGTGTGCCTTCAAGTTTCGGCCAATTGATATGGCTGTAAACGTAGAGGTAAAGCCAAGTTAACAGCAAACCACCAAGCACCCCCAAAAGCGCAATCGCAAACCGCTTCACTTGATCTCCCAAAACAAGACTGAATTCGATTTCCCGAGATCGGAATAGCTGAGACTTGGGAAGACATTCGCTCCTTGCCGAAACGACACCATCCCGATATATCGCCCTATCGTCGACGCCGCACCCCAGAAACCATTCATCGTCATTCGAGAGCCATTCCAAAGATCAATGTGACCGCCGCTCGCATTCAATTCCGACTCGCCTGCACGCGCCCAGTAACCATCGAACAGCGGGCTCGGTACCGATGCGTGGCAGTTGGCCATTCGTACCGACACGCCCCGCATACGTGCGTCCGTCGGTCATTTCGATCAAATAGGGATAGCTTTGCGGCAACGTCGTGCCGATGCCGACACGTACCTGTTCGTCGTAATCGAGCGTGATATCCGCTCTCGCCGTCGCAACCGGCGCTTCGTCCTCGGGCGTTGGAGTGTGTCTATTCTCCAGAAGCTCAGTCGCCTCATGCGAAGTCAGGATCATCCTCATGCCCCGCTCGGCATAGAACACCGGCGGCGGATTGCACCCGCATGCATTGATATCCCCACTCAACGCCCATCCCTGACCATTCGGTGCCCTGCCAGGCAAGCGCGGACCTTTCGGCGCGACAAACCCAACCTGCTCGCAAGCCGTGCAGTAGGTTTTCATGTAGAGCGTGGCGATCTGCACACGCGGCGGCGGATTGGAACACGTGACGTATTCCAGTCCCTCGGTGATCGTCGCGCTGCCGCCCCGATCGCCCTTGGCGAGGTAATAGCGGATCATGCGGCGTCACCTCGGCTCATCGCGCCCGAGCAACGCTCATCTGCGAAAGTACCGGGGCTCCGCACATCCGACGACGGTCGGCCTGCCAGCCGCATACCGGCCGCCACTAGCCATCAATCGGCCGACAACAGCCAGCGAAGACTCGAGTAACCATTGCTGGCCATCATTCATCCGGATTCCCTCTCGTCGCTATCAGCGCAAATCTCATCGCACCAAAATGCACGACCGGCACAAGGAAATCCATCATACGAATTCGAAATCCCGATCAATCGATATCGGTCGAACGACGTTTCGTCAATCGATCAACCGGAATGTCGGCGCTACGGTGATCCCAGCTCATATGCACTCGACTACCCGAATGCCACTTCTCCCGATTCGGCACGAGCACATTCGCGCGAAGCGTCGCACATCAATCGGCCCCTGCCGCCCGAGGAAATGACCGTCGCCCCACTTGCCGACGCGCCCACGCCCCCTGTCGCTACAATAGGCGCCATGAACGCCCCCACCTCCTCCGACACGCCCGATTCCGGCGACGCGCACATCGCGCGCAACCGGCTCGAGGCGCACCTGGACGCCGCGCCGCGTGCGTGGCCGCTCGACATCGTCGCCGCCACCGGCTCGACCAACGCCGACGTCGCGACGCGGCTCAAGGCGCTGCCGCGCAAGGCGAACGCGCTGCCCGCGCCGCTCGTACGCGTCGCGTTCGAACAGACGGCCGGCCGCGGCCGGCAGGGCCGCCCGTGGTTCGCGCAGCCCGGCAATGCGCTGCTGTGCTCGGTCGGCTGCATCGTGCCGCGCGCCGTCGATGCGCTAGCCGGCCTCAGCATCGCGATCGGCGTCGCGCTCGCCGAAGGGCTGGCCACGCTGCCGCTCGACGCCCGCATGCGCGTCGCGCTCAAATGGCCGAACGACCTGCTGCTGACGGCCGACGACGACGGCGCGCCGCGCATCGTCGGCAAGCTCGCCGGAATCCTGATCGAAACCGTCTGGACCACCGCCGACGCCACCGCCGTCGTGATCGGCTTCGGCATCAACGTGCGCGGCGCGGAAGCCGTGGCCGCGCAGGTCGACGCGCTGCGCGCGCGCGAAGCCACGCTCGCGAGCGGGCTACCGCCCGCCGCGCTGTCGATCGCGTGCGCGTCGGCGAACCTCACCGATACGCTCGCCGCGTCGCTGAACGCACTCACGCCCGCGCTCGCGCAGTTCGGCACCGACGGCCTCGAACCGTTCCTGCCACGCTGGCACGCACTGCACGCGTACGCGGGCCGCGAAGTCGTGCTGCTCGAACAGGGCGTCGAACGCGCGCGCGGCATCGCAATGGGCATCGACACGACCGGGCAGCTGCTGCTCGACACGCCGAGCGGCGTACAAACGATCGCAGCCGGCGACGTATCGCTGCGCGAAGCGCAATGAGCGAACCGCACCTGCTGATCGACGCCGGCAACAGCCGGATCAAGTGGGCGCTCACCGACGCGCGGCGCACGCTCGTCGACACGGGTGCGTTCGGCCACACGCGCGACAGCGGCGCCGATCCCGACTGGTCGATGCTGCCGCGACCGCGCGGCGCGTGGATCTCGAACGTCGCGGGCGCCGACGTGGCCGCACGGCTCGACGCGCTGCTCGACGCGCGCTGGCCGGGCGTGCCGCGCACGACGATCCGCTCGCGCCCCGCGCAATGCGGCGTGACGAACGGCTATACGACGCCCGACCAACTCGGCAGCGACCGGTGGGCCGGCCTGATCGGCGCGCACGCGGCGTTTCCGGACGAGCATCTGCTGATCGCGACGTTCGGCACCGCGACGACGCTCGAGGCACTGCGCGCGGACGGCCGCTTCACGGGCGGGCTGATCGCGCCGGGCTGGGCGCTGATGATGCGCGCGCTCGGCACGCACACCGCGCAGTTGCCGACGCTGACCACCGATATCGCCAGCGGCCTGCTTGCGGGCGCGCAGGCCGAACCGTTCCAAGTCGATACGCCGCGCTCGTTGTCGGCCGGCTGCCTGTACGCGCAGGCCGGGCTGATCGAACGCGCGTGGCGCGATCTCGTCGCGGCGTGGCAGGCGCCGGTGCGGCTCGTGCTGGCCGGCGGTGCGGCGGACGACGTCGCGCGTGCGCTGACGGTCCCGCATACGCGGCATGACACGCTGATCCTGTCCGGGCTCGCGCTGATCGCAACGGACGCGGCCGGCCAGGCAACGGCGCAGGATTGACGCAAAGGCGCGGACATCGTGCCGGCGCGCGGCGAAGCAGGTCCAAGTGGGTCCAAGCCGGCCAGCGTCACGCCGACGATGCAATACGCGCGGCGCCGCACCAGCGGCCCGCACGAACGGGCGACGAAAGCCATGAAAAAAGCCGGCCATGCGGCCGGCTCGACTGAACGACGTGAACCACGTCGATGACGACAAGGAGTTTCGACGATGCTGCGCTGGCTGATCGCTGTTCTCTTTCTCGCCAACATGCTCGCGTTCGTGGTGGCGCGCGGCGTGTTCGGGCCGCTGCCGGCGGCCGGCCCGCGCGAGCCCGGCGTGCTGTCGCGGCAGGTGCGGCCCGACGCGCTGCGCGTGACGCCGCTCCTGCGAGCCAGCGACCAGCCCGTCGTCGGCGGCCCGATCGCGGCGCCGGCCGTCACGACCGCACCGCTCGCGGCGTCGGCCCCGTGACGGCGCCGCGCCCCGCTCAGGACTGTTGCGCGCGCACCTTCTTCAACAACGCTGTGGTGGAGCGGTCGTGCTCGAACGGAATCGCGAGCGCGCGGCCGCCCCAGCCGCGCACGAGCGCGGATTCCGGCAGCGCGTCCATGTCGTAATCGCCCCCCTTCACGAGGATGTCCGGACGGACGGCCTCGATCAGCGACACGGGTGTCTTTTCCGCGAACGTCACGACCCAGTCGACGCTTTCCAGCGCCGCCAGCAATGCCGCACGATCCTCTTCGCGGTTGATCGGCCGGTCGTCGCCCTTGCCGAGCATGCGCACCGACGCATCGCTGTTCACGCCGACGATCAGGCAGGCGCCGAGCGCTTTCGCATCGGCGAGATACGTGACGTGACCGCGATGCAGGATGTCGAACACGCCGTTGGTGAACACGACGGGCGACGGCAGCGACGCGCGCAGTGCGACGAGGGCATCACGGGTGATCAGCTTGCGTTCGAAGGTGGCGGACATGATGGAGATCGGACGGAATGAACGACGGCGCGCGCGACGGCGGCACCCGATAAAAAGCCCGCCGGACCGGCCGGGCGGGCTTCATGCAACGAACGCGACACGGTGTGCCGTGAGCCGCGCGCGAATCGGGTGCGAATCGGACCCGACTTGCGCCGGCGGCGCCGGCCAGCCTCAGGCCGGCTGCGCGGCCGACGACGGGCCGCTTTCGGCCTGCAGGCGGCCGGTAACCTCCTTGCGGTAGCGGTTCAGTTCCTGCGCGGTCGCGAACGTGCGCTCGAACAGGATCGACAGGTTGTGCAGGATCCGCTCGACGACCTTCTTCTCCCACTCGCCGTCGAAACGGATCTGCTCGTCGAGCCAGCGCTCGAGCCATTCCGGATCGGGCAGGCGCGACTGCACGGTGTCGCGCGGAAACAGCGCCTGGTTCACGTGCAGGTTGGTCGGGTGCAGCGGCTTCTCGGTGCGGCGCGCCGACGCCATCAGCACGCCGATCTTCGCGAATGCGGCGCGGGCGACGTCGCCGCAGTTGTTCAGCGCTTTCTTCATATAGCGCAGGTACGCGCCGCCGTGACGCGCTTCATCGCGCGAAATCGTTTCGTAAATCTGCTTGATGACGGGCTCGGTGTGCCAGTCGGCCGCGCAACGGTACCAGTGGTTCAGGCGAATTTCGCCGCAGAAGTGCAGCATCAGCGTCTCGAGCGGCGGCGCCGGATCGAACTGGAAGCGCACCGCGTGCAGTTCCTCTTCGGTCGGCACCATCTCCGGCTTGAAGCGGCGCAGGTATTCCATCAGCACGAGCGAATGCTTCTGCTCCTCGAAGAACCACACGCTCATGAACGCGGAAAAATCGCTGTCGTGCTGGTTGTCGCGCAGGAACATCTCCGTCGCGGGCAGCGCCGACCATTCGGTGATCGCGTTCATCTTGATCGTCTTCGCCTGCTCGTCGGTGAGCAGCGAAGCGTCGAACTTGTCCCACGGAATGTCCTTCTCCATGTCCCAGCGGACAGCTTCGAGCGACCTGTAAAGTTCCGGATAAAGCATGGTGTTCATGATGGTCCCACCCCTGTTCTGCGCAATGCGACTTCTCTAAACGTGACTGTTGCCGCGCAAGCGCGCCACGCGCGCTTTTTGCAGCCAAGACTGTAATTTTACGCGGGAAACCGGCCCGCCGGACGTCGATTCCTCGTCCGGCAGCCAGGCGGCCGCGTTGCCGCCGTTGGGCATGCCGCAACCCGCTCCGTTCGGACGAAGCCGGCCGCGCTTGCCTGAGTGGGGGCCGGCGCTGGCCGGCTCGTTGGCGCGCCCGTCCCCTGCCCCAGGCGGGTTCCCCGAAAGGTCCCCGTGCGGATGCCGGATCGGCGGGCTGCTCGATATGGTGTATACGGCGGCGGCCATGATAGCACGCGTGCATGACGGTTCCGAGACGCCCGGCCGGTCGCGCGCCGCCTACCTCGGTGCGGCGATCGGTCGCGGCCCACCGTCGCGAAAACGCAACCTTACAGTGCGCCTTCGCGTGTCAGACCCGTATTTCGCCGGTCGCGAGGCCGTCTTCCGGCGGCGTGCCGGCCGCCGGCGCGCTGCCGCCGTCCGCCCCGGCAATCCAGCCGGCGAGCGTCTCCCGCTGGGCCCGGCCGTCGCGGTAGCCGAGCTCGATCAGCTCGCGCGTGAACGCTTCCTCGAACAGCAGGTAGCTGGCGAACGATGCGCCGGTCGGCTGGCTGCCGCCGATCGCGCCGAGCAGCCCGCGCATCGTCGCCGGCATCTGCTTCAGGTGTTTCGCGGCGATCAGCTCGATGCGCTCGGACGGCGCGATCGCGAGCACGTCGACGTGCCGCCAGCCGCTGTCGATCTCGACCTGGTGCGGCAGGTGCTCGATCATCTGGTTGATGTGCTCGATCCGTTCGATGTCCGAGCCGATCGAGTCGAGAAACACGCTCGCGAGCACCTGCTGGCCGATCTGCGCGAGCGTCGGGTAGCCACGGGCCCGTCCCGTGCCGTTCGCGGCCGGGATCTCGGGCCGCGGATCGGCCGCACCGACGACGACGATCCGGTCCGCGCCGAAGTGGATCGCCGGCGACAGCGGCGCGATCTGCCGGATCGAGCCGTCGCCGAAGTACTCGACCTGTCCGTCGAGCACGAGCGGCACGGCGGGAAACACGAACGGAATGGCCGACGACGCGAGCAGGTGCGACGCCGACAGGTCGACGAGCCGCGCGGTGCGCTGCGCGCGCCGCCACGCCTGGATCGGCTCGGCGGCCTGGTAGAACGTGAGGTGCCGGCCGCTCGAATAGCTGAGCGCGGTGACCGCGAGCGCGTGCAGCAGACGCGCCTCGAGCATCTGCTCGATCTGGTGGAAGCTCAGCTCGCGCTGCAGCAGGTGCGCGAGCGGCGTGTTGTCGAGCAGCCCGCGCGGCGAGCGGCGGGCCGCCCAGCCGAACGTCATCGTCGCGAGCCAGCGCGCGCCGGCGCCCGCGATGCCGAGCCAGTCGGTGCGATACACGTAATCGGCGCGCAGCGGCTCCCAGAATTCGAGCAGGCGCCGCACGCCGTGGGAAAAGTCGTCCGCGTGGCTCGCGATCGACGTCGCGTTGATCGCGCCGGCCGACGAACCGCAGATCACCGCGAACGGCACCGTATGCCGCTGCGGATCGGCCTCGCGCGCGATTTCGGCCAGCGCCTTCAGCACGCCGACCTGGTATGCGGCGCGCGCGCCGCCTCCCATCAGAACGAGCGCGAGTCGCATGATCGACCGCCTAGCTGCGCCGCATCACGTCGAGCGCTTCGGCGGACGCGTTTCGGGCGACGAAGCGGCCGCCGCGCGCGCCGCGGCCGAACCGGACGGCTTCGCGCGCTTCGCGGCGGGCTTGCGCGGCGCGGCCGCGGCGGACTTCGTCGCGGGCCCGGGCCCGGGCGCGGCGGCGGCCTCCGGCGCCGCGGCGTCCGGCGCCGCAGGCTGCATGCCCGGTTGCGCCATCGCGAGGCTCGCGAGCTGGTTGAATTGCGTCTGCAGCAGGTTCCACCAGCCGGACGGGTCGAACGGCTGCTGCGCGGGGTCGTCTTCCGCCGCATCGGCCGCGGGCGCGGCCTCGCCCGCCGACGCGGGTTTCGCGGCCTGCGCGGCGGCCACGGCCGCTTCCTCGGCCGCCGACATCGAGCTTTGCGCGAACGCGCCGAACGCGCGCAGCGTCGCGAGCGTCGCGCGCTGCACCTCGAGCGCCTGGATCGCGGACTGCAGCATCCCGAGATTGAGCTTCAGCCACTGCTCGACCGCGCGCAGATCGGTGATCCGCTTGTCGAGTTCCTCGACGTTCGTGAGCGGCGACATCATGTCGGACATGCTCGACAGCGACGGCGGCAGCCCGTGCGTGGCGCCCGGAAACGGCGCCATCCCGCCGAACGGCGACATCCGCATCATGTCCCACATCCGGTCCATCATGTCGGCGGGCTGGAACCCGGCAAAGCCGGCGAAAGGGTTGGCGCCGGAGGCATCGGTCGTCATACGGGCATCCTGGTTGACTGGGGGAACGAGGCGGCCGCCGAGCGTCGCGCAGCCGCGCGTGATTCGATCATAGCGCGCACGTCAGAACGGCGCGTCGCCGGGGAACGCGGGCGGGCGCCGTTCGCGCAGCGAGCGGATGCCTTCCTGCACGTCGGGCCCCGAAAAACCCATGAATTCGAGCGCGAGCGACGTATCGAAGGTCGGCCCGGCCGTGCGCAGCCAGTTGTTCAGCGCGTACTTGGTCCAGCGGATCGCCGACTGCGAACCGTGCGCGAGCCGCTCGGCCACTTCGTATGCCTTCGGCAGCAGGTCGGCCGGCGCGACCGCGAGCGAGACCAGCCCGATCCGCTCGGCCTCCTCGCCGCTCACGGGCTCGCACAGCATCAGGTAGTACTTCGCCTTCGCCATCCCGCACAGCAGCGGCCACACGATCGCCGCGTGGTCGCCGGCCGCGACGCCGAGCCGCGTATGGCCGTCGATGATGCGCGCATCCTTCGCGGCGATCGAGATGTCGGCGAGCAGCCCGGCGACGAGCCCCGCGCCGACGGCCGGCCCGTGCATCGCCGACACGATCGGCTTGCTGCAGTTGATCACGTTGTAGACGAGGTCGCGCGCCTCGCGCCACACGCGGGCGCGCACGTCGAAATCGTTCGCCATGTCCTCGACGAGCGCGAGATCGCCGCCCGCCGAAAAGCCCTTGCCTTCGCCGCGGATCACCGCGACGCGCGTGTCGGGATCGCGATCGACGTCGCGCCAGATGTCGGCGAGTTCGCGATGCATGCGCGCGTTCGCGGTCGCGAGGCCGCTGCGGTTCGCGCCCTCGCCGCTCATCACGATGTCGAGCACGCCATGGTCGCGGCGCGTCACCTTCAGTGCTTCGTAACCGCCGTACGCGGCGAGATCGGCCATCTGCTGCTCCTTGTTCGAGGTGCTCGAACGCTTGAATCGAGTGTAGCCAAGCCCGCGCGGTCAAACATCGGGCGAAACCCGGCGCGCGGGCCGAAGCCGGGGTTCGCCGTCGCGTCGCGTTGCGTTACGTACCGCGCCGCTTATGCCGCGCCGTCGGGCGGGGAAACCGACTGCTCGATCGCGCCGAAGATCGACTTGCCGGCCGCGTCGAACATCTCGATGCGCACGGTGTCGCCATAGCGCATGAACTCGGTCTGCGGCGCGCCGTGCTCGATCGTCTCGAGGCAGCGCTTCTCGGCGATGCAGCAGTAGCCGCGCTTCGCGTCCTTGTTCGATACCGTACCGGAGCCGACGATCGAGCCGGCGCGCAGGTTGCGCGTCTTCGCCGCGTGCGCGATCAACTGGCCGAAGTGGAACACCATGTCGGTGCCGGCGTCGGGCTGGCCGACCTTCTTGCCGTTCCAGTGGACGATCATCGGGCGGTGCACGCGGCCCTCGCGCCATTCGTCGCCGAGCTCGTCGGGCGTGACGGCGACCGGCGCGAACGCGGTGGCCGGCTTGCTCTGGAAGAAGCCGAAGCCCTTCGCGAGTTCGGCCGGAATCAAGTTGCGCAGCGACACGTCGTTCACGAGCGTGACGAGCCGCACGGCCTTCAGCGCGTCGTCGGGCGACGCGCTCATCGGCACGTCGCCGGTGATCACCGCCACTTCCGCCTCGAAATCGATGCCCCATTCCTCGGACGGGCATACGACGTCGTCGCGCGGCCCCAGGAAATCGTCGCTGCCGCCCTGGTACATCAGCGGATCGGTCCAGAACTCGGGCGGCATCTCGGCGCCGCGCGCGCGGCGCACGAGCTCGACGTGGTTCACGTACGCGGAGCCGTCGGCCCACTGGAACGCGCGCGGCAGCGGCGCCATGCAGTTGGCCGGATCGAACGCGAAGGAATTGCGCGCGCGGCCGTGGTTCAGCGCGTCGTACAGGTCGCGCAGTTGCGGCGCGTAGAACGCCCAGTCGTCGAGGACACGCTGCAGCGTCGGCGCGATCGCGTCGGCGATCGCCGCGGTGTGCAGGTCGCGCGACACGACGATCAGCTGGCCGTCGCGCGTGCCGTCCTTCAGCGAAGCAAGTTTCATAGGGAGGATCTGCCGTTGTAGTGACGATGGAGGGAATCTATTTTACGATGGTGAATCCCTGCGGCGCGCCATGATCGCGCACGCCGTTTTCGCCCCGTTTCCCGTCGCATTTTCGCGCACCCGTTGCCCATGCCCGCCAGCCCGCTCCCCGACGACGATCTCGCCGACTCCGATACCGACGACGCCGCTTCCGGCGAACACGGCGAGAAGGTCCGTTCCGGCATCCAGTCGATCGAGGTCGGCTTCCGCCTGCTCGACGTGCTGACGAGCGAGCCGCGCGCGATGATGCTGCGCGACCTCGCGCAGCGCGCGGGCATGAGTCCTGCGAAGGCGCACCGCTACCTCGTCAGCTTCTCGCGGCTCGGCGTGGTGTCGCAGGATCCCGTCTCGGGCCGCTACGAGCTCGGCGGCTTCGCGCTGCAGATGGGCCTCGCGCGGCTCGCACGCGTCGACGGCGTGAAGCTCGCGCGGATCGCGCTGACCGAATTCCGCGACCGTCTCGACCAGACGGTCGGCATCGCGGTATGGGGCAACCAGGGGCCGACGATCGTGCACTGGATGGAATCGAGCCATCCGGCGAAGGCGTCGCTGAAGCTCGGCGACGTGATGCCGCTGCTCGGCTCCGCGACGGGCCTGCTGTTCGCCGCGTACCTGCCGCGCAGCAAGACCGCCGCGATGCTCGAGCGCGAACTCGCCGATACGCGCCGCTCGCCGCACCACGGCGGCCCGCGCACGCTCGACGAAGTCGACGCGGTGCTCGCCGACGTGCGCGAGCACCAGGCCGCGCGCGTCGAAGGGATGCTGCTGCCGACGATCCATGCGTTCTGCATGCCCGTGTTCGACGCAGTCGGCGAACTGGCGCTCGCGATCGTCGCGCTCGGCCAGGAAGGCTCGTTCGACATCGCGTGGGGCGGCGAGATCGACACCGCGCTGCGCGCATGCGCGCAGAAACTGTCTTACGAACTCGGCTATAGTCCCGACGCACGCGACGCCTGACACATCCGGTTCACGCGACGTCACGCCTCGCGAACGCGCAGCGCATCCGGCGGTCCGATTCCTGTGGCGCGCGCCGCGCGCCCGACGTCACCCACGCGCCCGACCCTGTTCCGATGCCCAACCAGCCTGCCGACCTTCGCCCGAGTCACGCCCTGCCCCGCCGCTGGCTGCGCGTGGGCGTCGCGCTGGTCGCCGTGCTGGTACTGCACGCGCTTGCCGGATTCTGGCTGATGCGCAACCGCGAATCGTTCACGCCGCCGCCGTCCGCTGAGATCCCCGTGCAGATCGAACTGCTGAAACCGCAGCCGATCGAGCGCCAGCCTGCGCCACCGGAACCGAGGCCGGTCGAACGTCCGGCCGCACCCAAGGCCGCCCCGCCGAAACCCGCGCCGTCGCACGAGCCGGTCCTCACCTCCACGCAAACGGCCGAGCACGGCGAACCGCCGGCGGCCGCCGCATCCGCGGCGAGCGGCGCATCGGGGGCTTCGGGCACGCAAGCCGCGTCGGCCGCGGGCACCAGCGCCGCGACGCCGGGGCCTGCCACGAGCGGCGTGAAGTTCGCCGCGCCGCCATCCGGCGACCTGCAATACGACACGTTCTACAACGGCATGCAGAACATGATCGGCACGATCCACTGGCGCACCGACGGGCACACGTACGACCTGTCGGTGTCGATGCCGGTGCCGTTCGTCGGCCCGTTCACCTATCGCAGCGAAGGCCGCATCGACGCGTTCGGCGTCGCGCCCGACCGTTACGTCGAGAAGCGCGGCAAGCGGCCGGAGGACATCGCGATCTTCAACCGCGAGATCCGGCAGGTGGTGTTCACGCGCACGCCGAACAACGCGCCGCTGCCCGACGGCGTGCAGGACCGCTTCAGCATGCTGATGCAGTTGTCGGGGCTGCTGCGCGGCAATCCCGCCGCCTACAAGCCTGGCGTCACGCAGCAGTTCTTCGTGATCGACAACAACAGCGGCGAGACCTGGCCGATCACCGTGATCGGCGACGAGCAGGTGCAGACGCAGGCCGGCATCGTCGGCGCGCGCCACTTCATGCGCCTGCCGCGCCGCGACGGCGACACGCGCCGCATCGACATGTGGCTCGCGCCGTCGCTCGGCTGGCTGCCCGCGCGGCTCGTGCAGACCGAGCCGAACGGTGCGCAGATCGAGCTGCTGTGGCACGGCCGCCTCGCCGCACCGAACGTGCCTGCCGATGCAGCGCCCGGCGGCGCAACCAACGCGCCCACCGCGGCGTCGACGCCCCATGCATCGCCTGCGCCGCCTGCGGAACCGGCGCCATCGACACCGCCCGCGACGATGCAACCACCGGCGGCGTCGACTGTCACACAGTGATAAACGCACATGAATCGGCAATTTCGACCGATTACAGATTTCCCGGAAATGGCCGATGACATTCTTTAACAACTATTTCAGTCCACCGGCTCACAATGAGAAACGTTTGATAGACATCGGCTTCTAACCGATACACCCCACGCAAACGGGAGAACGGGGTGTGCAGCGCAAGCCCCTTGAAACCGGCAAGGCTTGCCCCACCTAGGGGACAACAAGGCCAGATGCCACTGCGAAGAGGAGTGCCGCCATGCAAATGATCTACAACAGCCCCAATTACTGCGTCGTCGAATTTGCGCCGCAGGCCGGCCATCACCTGATGAATGCCGGCGGATACGAAATCGTCGACAAGAACGCGCAGCGCGAAATCTTCATCGACGGCGAACTTGCCGAACGATTCCGCGCGCACGTGAAGCAGCTGATCGAGGATGAACCGTCGCTCGACGAGGTCGACGAATTCCTCGGACAATTCGACAGCCTGATGATGATGCCCGTCGTGCTGCACTGACGACTCGCGGCCCGGCGCGTCACGCGGCCGGGCCATTCGCCGCGCATCGATGCGGCGCCGCGTGCACTCCGATCCTGCCCCCGTCCGGCTCGCCGGCGGGGGCTTTCCTTTGGTGGCCCGTCCGGCCCATGCGGCGAGGGCCGACGACCGCTTGACGCACCGGCTACAATGACGGTTTTCCCGCCTTCGCCGATCTTCCGCCCATGTCCGCGACTCCTCTCGCCGCTTCCGTCCCGCTCGACGCGCGCTACACGCGCGGCGCCGCCCTGCCCGCGCTGCTGAAATCGCGCATCCTGATCCTCGACGGCGCGATGGGCACGATGATCCAGCGCTACAAGCTCGACGAAGCCGCGTATCGCGGCGAGCGCTTCAAGGATTTCCCGCGCGACATCAAGGGCAACAACGAGCTGCTGTCGCTCACGCAGCCGCAGATCATCCGCGAGATCCACGACCAGTACTTCGCGGCCGGCGCCGACATCGTCGAAACCAACACGTTCGGCGCGACGACCGTCGCCCAGGCCGACTACGGGATGGAAGCGCTCGTCGTCGAGATGAACGTCGAATCGGCGAAGCTTGCGCGCGAATCGGCCGCGAAATACGCGACGCCGACCAAGCCGCGCTTCGTCGCGGGCGCGATCGGACCGACGCCGAAGACGGCCAGCATCTCGCCGGACGTCAACGATCCGGGTGCACGCAACGTCACGTTCGACGAGCTGCGCACGTCGTACTACCAGCAGGCGAAGGCGCTGCTCGACGGCGGCGTCGACCTGTTCCTCGTCGAGACGATCTTCGACACGCTGAACGCGAAAGCCGCGCTATTCGCGCTCGACGAGCTGTTCGAGAACACCGGCGAGCGCCTGCCGATCATGATCTCGGGCACCGTCACCGATGCGTCGGGCCGGATCCTGTCGGGCCAGACGGTCGAGGCGTTCTGGAATTCGCTGCGTCACGCGAAGCCGCTCACGTTCGGGCTGAACTGCGCGCTCGGCGCGGCGCTGATGCGCCCGTACATCGCCGAGCTCGCGAAGCTGTGCGACACCTACGTGTCGTGCTACCCGAACGCGGGCCTGCCGAACCCGATGAGCGACACCGGTTTCGACGAAACGCCCGACGTCACGTCGGGCCTGCTGAAGGAATTCGCGCAGGCCGGGCTCGTGAACCTCGCGGGCGGCTGCTGCGGCACGACGCCCGAGCACATCACCGAGATCGCGAAGGCGCTCGCCGACGTGAAGCCGCGCCGCTGGCCGAACCAGTACAGCGACAACGCCTGACCGACCGCCCCACGTCCATCATCAAAAGAATTCGCACCGCCATGACCGATCACATGATGCGCCTTGCCGGCCTCGAGCCGTTCAACGTCACGCCCGGGACGCTCTTCATCAACGTCGGCGAACGCACCAACGTCACCGGCTCGAAGGCGTTCGCACGGATGATCCTCAACGGCCAGTTCGACGAGGCGCTCGCCGTCGCGCGCCAGCAGGTCGAGAACGGCGCGCAGGTGATCGACATCAACATGGACGAGGCGATGCTCGATTCGAAGGCGGCGATGGTGCGCTTCCTGAACCTGATCGCATCGGAGCCGGACATCGCGCGCGTGCCGATCATGATCGACTCGTCGAAGTGGGACGTGATCGAGGCCGGCCTCAAGTGCGTGCAGGGCAAGGCGATCGTGAACTCGATCTCGCTGAAGGAAGGCGAGGACGCGTTCCGCCACCACGCGAACCTGATCCGCCGCTACGGCGCGGCCGCCGTCGTGATGGCGTTCGACGAAACCGGCCAGGCCGATACCTACGAACGCAAGACCGAGATCTGCAAGCGCTCGTACGACTTCCTCGTGAACGAAGTCGGCTTCCCGCCGGAAGACATCATCTTCGACCCGAACATCTTCGCGGTCGCGACCGGCATCGAGGAGCACAACAACTACGCGGTCGATTTCATCGAGGCGACCCGCTGGATCAAGCAGAACCTCCCGTTCGCGAAGGTGAGCGGCGGCGTGTCGAACGTGTCGTTCTCGTTCCGCGGCAACGACCCGGTGCGCGAGGCGATCCACACCGTGTTCCTGTACCACGCGATCCAGGCGGGGATGGACATGGGCATCGTGAACGCGGGCCAGCTCGGCGTGTACGCCGATCTCGACCCGGAGCTGCGCGAGCGCGTGGAAGACGTGATCCTGAACCGCCGCGACGACTCCACCGATCGTCTGCTCGAGATCGCCGACAAGTTCAAGGCGGGCGGCGCGAAGAAGGAAGAGAACCTCGAGTGGCGCAACCAGCCGGTCGAGAAGCGGCTCTCGCATGCGCTCGTGCACGGCATCACGACCTTCATCGTCGAGGACACCGAAGAAGTGCGCGCGAAGATCGCCGCGGCCGGCGGCCGTCCGATCAACGTGATCGAAGGGCCGCTGATGGACGGGATGAACATCGTCGGCGACCTGTTCGGCCAGGGCAAGATGTTCCTGCCGCAGGTCGTGAAGTCGGCGCGCGTGATGAAGCAGGCGGTCGCGCACCTGATCCCGTTCATCGAGGAAGAAAAGCGGCTGCTCGCGGAAGCGGGCGGCGACGTGCGCGCGAAGGGCAAGATCGTGATCGCGACCGTGAAGGGCGACGTGCACGACATCGGCAAGAACATCGTGTCGGTCGTGCTCCAGTGCAACAACTTCGAAGTCGTCAACATGGGCGTGATGGTCCCGTGCAACGAGATCCTCGCGAAGGCGAAGGTCGAGGGCGCGGACATCATCGGGCTGTCGGGACTCATCACGCCGAGCCTCGAGGAAATGGCGTACGTCGCGTCCGAAATGCAGCGCGACGACTACTTCCGCGTGAAGAAGATTCCGCTGCTGATCGGCGGCGCGACGACGTCGCGCGTGCACACGGCCGTGAAGATCGCGCCGCACTACGAAGGCCCGGTCGTCTACGTGCCCGATGCGTCGCGCTCGGTGTCGGTCGCGTCGAACCTGCTGTCCGACGAAGGCGCGGCGAAGTATCTCGACGAGCTGAAGTCCGATTACGAACGCATTCGCGACCAGCACGCGAACCGCAAGGCGCAGCCGATGGTCACGCTCGCCGACGCGCGCGCGAACAAGACGAAGATCGACTGGGCCGGCTACCAGCCGGTGAAACCGAAGTTCATCGGCCGCCGCGTATTCAGGAACTACGACCTGAACGAACTCGCGAACTACATCGACTGGGGCCCGTTCTTCCAGACCTGGGATCTCGCGGGCCCGTACCCGGCGATCCTGAACGACGAGATCGTCGGCGAATCGGCGCGGCGCGTGTTCTCCGACGCCAAGTCGATGCTCGCGCGCCTGATCCAGGGCCGCTGGCTGACCGCGAACGGCGTGATCGCGCTGCTGCCGGCGAATACCGTCAACGACGACGACATCGAGATCTACAGCGACGAGTCGCGCTCGGAAGTGCTGCTCACGTGGCGCAATCTGCGCCAGCAGAGCGTGCGCCCGGTGGTCGACGGCGTGATGCGGCCGAACCGTTCGCTCGCCGATTTCATCGCGCCGAAGGAGTCGGGTGTGGCCGACTACATCGGGATGTTCGCGGTGACGGCCGGTCTCGGCGTCGACGTGAAGGAAAAGCAGTTCGAAGCCGATCACGACGACTACAGCGCGATCATGCTGAAGGCGCTCGCCGACCGCTTCGCGGAAGCGTTCGCCGAAGCGATGCACGCACGCGTGCGGCGCGAGCTGTGGGGCTATGCGAGCGGCGAGACGCTCGACAACGACGCGTTGATCGCCGAGAAGTATGCGGGCATCCGCCCGGCGCCCGGCTACCCGGCCTGCCCCGACCACCTCGTGAAGCGCGACATGTTCGACGTGCTGCACGCGGACGAGATCGGCATGAGCGTGACCGATTCGCTGGCGATGCTGCCGGCGGCGAGCGTGTCGGGCTTCTACCTCGCACATCCGGACAGCCGTTACTTCTCGGTCGGGAAAATCGGACAGGATCAACTGGAGGACTACGCGCAACGTATGGCGCTGTCGCTCGACGACGCGCGCCGCGCGCTCGCGCCGCAGCTGTAACCGCGTCGACCGCGGCGATCCGCCACTTTCATCGCCACGCGCCCCGATCCAGGGGCGCGTCGCACAACGGCTTGATTCATCAGGATACCTAATCTCAATAATCGAGATCGAAATCGCTGTAACGCCGAGCTTTCGGGCCAACGCGCGTGGGCGACATGACGCACCCTTCTCCCTAAATCATTCCCGCCATGTCGACCTTCGAGATCCGGATCACCGACACGCCAGCCGACAACGCGAGCCCGTTCCCGCTGACGATCTACCGCGGCGAGCGCTGGGATCTGAGCCATCTGCGTCCGTTGACATTCACCTGCGATCTGGAAACCGGCTTCGATGTGACGGTTCTGGTCCTGTTCTCGTGTCACTGCTTCACACGCAGCTTCAAATGGGACGGACGCACCCGCGACGCCATTCCGGATGACGAGGTCTACGACGACGGCCGCGAGACACGCGTGCTCTGCGCGGACCGGTACCGCGCGTCACGGGAGCTGTTGCGCGGCGTGATCGTCGGGCTGGCGACGCGCCGGATCGTCGTCGCGGATGAACGGCAACCCAATTTCGTCACGGTGGAAACGGTCGCATCGGACGGCACGCAACGCATGTATGCCGTGTTCTTCGAGGTGGCGAAGGACCGGATCAGGAAACGCCGGCTCATCCTGCGCGTCCAGTCCGCCTACATGCTGGATGGCGGCCTGAACCGGCGCCAGCGGGAAGCGCGGAAAGTCGCGTTGCGCACGTTGCTGCGCGCAAGCCTGGAAGGCCGCAAGATCCGGGCGTAGAAAAACCAACGGCCGCCTTTCGGCAGCCGTCGCATGCGGGACTCTCTTTCCGTCTTTCAACGAAATACCCACTCCAGGTGGGACCCGGTTGCCCAGGCGGCGCTATGTTTTCGCACCCGCTTTCACATAGTCTTACATTGAATTATAAGGAATTTCACCTGCCGGTCAAGGCAGACGCCGCGCTCCCACCCCGATTTCGCGGCCGCCGTCTGATCGACGCAAATTTCATCAGACAAAAGAAAAAGCCCGCTCGAACGCGGGCTTTTTTCGTGTCGGGCGAACCGTTCGATCCGCCAGGCAAGGACGCTCAGAAGCCCCAGTGCACGTCGGCCTGGCCGGCCTTCGCTTCGCGCAGCATCGTCAGGAACGGCGCGACGCGCTGGGCCAGGCTCGGCGGCACTTCATGGTGCGCGTGGTCGACTTCGTCCTCGTGGAAATGGCCGGCGTGCTCGGCGCGCTCCTGCTTCGCCTGCGCGACCGCGCCTTCCAGCTTGGCGATCGCGTGGTCCAGTTCGTCGTGCGTAATGACGCCGCGCTCGCCCAGCTGCTTGCCGACGAGACCCAGCACATACACGGCGAAATCCTTCAGCACGTCGAGATCCTGTGCCGCCTTGCTCTTGAACGTAATCATGACAATTCCCTTTTCATCTTGTTGTGCCTGCGCGGCGCGGTTGGGGAACGCCGACAGACCGGCGTCCGGCCTCGCGGACGCGGGCCGCCTGAGCGGCATATTAGCACCTGTTAAAATTCTGCGATCCCTGAAACGCGCGCTTAAAAAGCGCGCCGGCGGGCCCGCGTTTCCGGCCGCCACCAACGAAGCCTTCTACCAGCATGCTGCCAGCACACAAACAGACCCTCGAAGCCCTGCTCGCGGATAGCGTCAAGCAGGTCGCACACGCGCTGAAAGGCGCCGACGCGGCGTTCGTCGCCCCCGCCATCACGCTGGAGCGCCCGAAGGTCGCCGCGCACGGCGACGTCGCGTGCAACGTCGCGATGCAGCTCGCGAAGCCGCTCGGCGCGAACCCGCGCCAGCTCGCCGAGCAGATCGTCGCCGCACTGACCGCGCAGCCGGCCGCGCAAGGCCTCGTCGAAGCCGCCGAGATCGCCGGCCCCGGCTTCATCAACCTGCGCCTGTCGGCCGCCGCGAAACAGGCGGTGATCGCCGCCGTGTTCGACCAGGGCCGCGCGTTCGGCACGTCGGATCGCGAGAAAGGCAAGCAGGTGCTGCTCGAATTCGTGTCGGCCAACCCGACCGGCCCGCTGCACGTCGGCCACGGCCGCCAGGCCGCGCTCGGCGACGTGCTCGCGAACGTGATCGCGAGCCAGGGCTATGCGGTACACCGCGAGTTCTACTACAACGACGCGGGCGTGCAGATCGGCAACCTGGCGATCTCGACGCAGGCGCGCGCCCGCGGCCTGAAGCCGGGCGACGCGGGCTGGCCGGAAGCCGCGTACAACGGCGAGTACATCGCCGACATCGCGCGCGACTACCTGAACGGCGAAACGGTCGCCGCGTCGGACGGCGAGCCGGTGAAGGGCGCGGGCGACGTCGAGGATCTCGACGCGATCCGCAAGTTCGCGGTCACGTACCTGCGTCGCGAGCAGGACATGGACCTGCAGGCGTTCGGCGTGAAGTTCGACCAGTACTACCTCGAGTCGTCGCTGTACAGCGAAGGCCGCGTCGAGCAGACGGTCGACGCGCTGGTCAAGGCCGGCATGACCTACGAGCAGGACGGCGCGCTGTGGCTGCGCACGACCGACGAAGGCGACGACAAGGATCGCGTGATGCGCAAGTCGGACGGCACGTACACGTACTTCGTGCCGGACGTCGCCTACCACGTGACGAAGTGGGAGCGCGGCTTCACGAAGGTGATCAACATCCAGGGTTCGGACCACCACGGCACGATCGCGCGCGTGCGCGCCGGCCTGCAGGGGCTGCACATCGGGATCCCGAAAGGCTATCCCGACTACGTGCTGCACAAGATGGTCACGGTGATGCGCGACGGCCAGGAAGTGAAGATCTCGAAGCGCGCGGGCAGCTACGTGACGGTGCGCGACCTGATCGAATGGTCGGGCGGCGCGGCCGCGGGCCAGGAAGCGGCACCCGACCTGATCGACGAGGCGACCATCACGCGCGGCCGCGACGCGGTGCGTTTCTTCCTGATCTCGCGCAAGGCCGATACCGAGTTCGTGTTCGACATCGACCTCGCGCTGAAACAGAACGACGAAAACCCGGTCTATTACGTCCAGTACGCGCATGCGCGGATCTGCTCGGTGCTCAACGAACTGAAGTCGCGCTACAACGTCGACGTCGCGCAACTGCCGGGCGCCGACCTGTCGCAACTGACGAGCGCGCAAGCGGCGTCGCTGATGCAGAAGCTCGCCGAGTATCCGGACATGCTCACGCACGCGGCGAACGAGCTGGCGCCGCACGCGGTCGCGTTCTACTTGCGCGATCTCGCTGGCGAATTCCACTCGTTCTACAATGCGGAGCGCGTGCTGGTCGACGACGAAGCGCCGCGCAATGCGCGCGCCGCGCTGCTCGCCGCGACCCGGCAGGTGCTCGAGAACGGCCTGGCGGTGCTCGGCGTATCCGCGCCCGCCAAGATGTAAGGATGTCAGCGCGGCCCCGAACCGGGCCGCGAATGGCCGCGGCAGCACCGGCCGGCGGATGCCCGTCGCCGGATGCCCGCCGCGGCCCTCTCACGATTCTTTTTGCAGGTGACTCAAGCAATGGCACAACCACGCCGAACTTCGAAGCAATCGAAACAAGCAGGAGGGACATTTCTTGGAATCGTGCTGGGCCTGATCGTCGGCCTCGCGATCGCGGTGGTGGTGGCGCTGTACATCACGCGTTCGCCGTCGCCGTTCGTGTCGAAGGTCGCGCCGCCGCCGGCCGACAACGGCGCGAGCCAGCCGCAGCAGTTCGACCCGAACCGCGCGCTGCAGGGCAAGACGCCCGGCCAGCCGGTGCCGCAGGCCGCGCAATCCGCGCCGCCCAACACCGCGCCCGGCCAGGCCGCGAACCAGACCCAGAACGGCCTGCTGCCCGAGCCGCAGATCGTCGAAGTGCCGCCGTCGGGCAACACGAACGGCGCCACCGGCTCGAACAACACCGCCGCGTCGAACAATCCGTCGTCGGGCAACGGCGTCGCCGTCGCACCGAAGCCGGCCGACACCACGCCGCCGCCGAAGAAGACGCAGCAAGCGCAGCAGCAACAGCAGCAAGGTGGCGAGGACGACCTCGCACGCTTCGCCGCGCAGAAGCAGGCGCAGCAGGCCGCCGCGCAAAAGCAGCAGCAACAGCAGCAGGCCGCGAACACGCCGAAGCCGACGTCGTCGGCCGCAGCCGCCGCGGCAACCACGGCGAAGCCGCCGACCGCGAACGACGCGAACACCGGCTACTTCCTGCAGGTCGGTGCATACAAGACGGAAGGCGATGCCGAGCAGCAGCGTGCGCGCCTCGGCTTCCAGGGCTTCGAGTCGAAGGTGTCGAAGCGCGACGTCAGCGGCGTGACCTACTTCCGCGTGCGCGTCGGCCCGTTCTCGAAGTTCGAGGATATGAACTCGGCCCGTCAGCGCCTGTCCGATGCAGGTGTCGACACGGCGGTGATCCGCTTCACGAAGCAGTAAGCCAACCGGCCGCGCCCACGCAGAACCCGTTACGTTCCGTAACCCGAGCAACTGATTCGACGTTCACAACATGAAAAAACTACTTAGCACGCTCCTTCTGTCCCTGGGCCTGGCCGCCGGCCTCGCGCAGGCTTCGCCTGCCGCGCCGGCCGCCGGCAAGGACTTCGAGGTGATGAAGTCGCCGCAGCCGGTGTCCGCGCCGGCCGGCAAGGTCGAGGTCATCGAGTTCTTCTGGTACGGCTGCCCGCATTGCTACGAATTCGAGCCGACGATCGAGGCCTGGGTGAAGAAACAGGGCAACAACATCGACTTCAAGCGCGTGCCGGTCGCATTCCGTGACGATTTCCTGCCGCACTCGAAGCTGTTCTACGCGGTGTCCGCGCTCGGCATTTCCGAGAAGGTCACGCCGGCGATCTTCAACGCGATCCACAAGCAGAAGAACTATCTGCTCACGCCGCAGGCGCAGGCCGACTTCCTGGCCACGCAAGGCGTCGACAAGAAGAAGTTCATGGACGCGTACAACTCGTTCAGCGTGCAGGGCGAGGTGAACCAGTCGGCCAAGCTGCTGAAGGACTACGCGATCGACGGCGTGCCGACGGTCGTCGTCCAGGGCAAGTACAAGACGGGCCCCGCTTACACGAACAGCATCCCGGGTACCGCGCAGGTGCTCGACTTCCTCGTGAAGCAGGTTCAGGACAAGAAGCTCTGATCCCCACCCGCGCGCCGGCATGACTACTCCGCTGAAGGTCTTCATCACCGGCGCGTCGAGCGGCCTCGGCCTCGCGATGGCCGAGGAATACGCCCGCCAGGGCGCCACGCTCGCGCTCGTCGCACGGCGCACCGATGCACTCGATGCGTTCGCGCGGCGGTTCCCGAAGCTGTCCATCTCCGTCTATTCCGCCGACGTGCGCGACGCCGACGCGCTCGCGACGGCCGCCGCGTCGTTCATCGCCGCGCACGGCTGCCCCGACGTCGTGATCGCGAACGCGGGCATCAGCCAGGGCGCCGTCACGGGCCAGGGCGATCTCGCCACGTTCCGCGACGTGATGGACATCAACTACTACGGGATGGTCGCGACGTTCGAGCCGTTCGTCGGCCCGATGACGGCCGCCCGCCACGGCACGCTGGTCGGCGTCGCGAGCGTCGCCGGCGTGCGCGGGCTGCCCGGCTCCGGCGCGTACAGCGCGTCGAAATCGGCCGCGATCAAGTATCTGGAAGCGTTGCGCGTCGAGCTGCGTCCGGCCGGCGTCGGCGTCGTGACGATCGCGCCCGGCTACATTCGCACGCCGATGACCGCGCACAACCCGTACAAGATGCCGTTCCTGATGGACGCCGACCGCTTCGCCGCGCGTGCGGCGCGCGCGATCGCTCGGCAGCACGCGTTCCGCGTGATTCCGTGGCAGATGGGCGTCGTCGCGAAAGTGCTGCACGTGCTGCCGCGCTGGCTGTACGATCGCCTGTTCGAAAAGGCGCCGCGCAAGCCGAAGGCCGGCGCGCACTGAGTGCGTCGCGGATCCGGCGCGCGTCTCGCCGGATCGCTGTCGCGCCGCGGTGATCTGCATTGCCATACCGCGCGAATCCGCGCGGATCTCTCCCCTCGTGCCGCACCGCTGCGGCGACCTGTTGGTTCCATTCAGCGCGCTGCGCCGCGCATTTCCGTCGCGCATTCGCAGCCGCCCGCCTCGCCCCGACCCGGAACGTCGCCTCCCACGCCGCGCTCGCACTACCCGCTCCGCCGCATCAACACCCGTTCCGTCGCGAACGCAGCCGTTTTTCGGTCAATTCGCTGCGTTCCGACGCCTTTTTTCACGCGTCGCGCGCTTTGACGGTATCCTATTCGCCAGCCGCGCGGCCCTGCCCGCTTCCGGGCCGCGCCTGCCTCCGTCATCCAGCGAAAAACACACGCCACGTGGGAGATCCTATGCACGTCAAGCCGTTCGCCGTGGCCGCGCTCGCGGTCGCCCTTGCCGCCCCCGGCCTCGCCGCCGCCAAGCCGCTTACCGTCTGCACGGAATCGAGCCCGGACGGCTTCGACGTCGTGCAGTACAACTCGCTCGTCACGACCAACGCATCGGCCGACGTGATCTTCAACACGCTCGTGTCCTACGACGAAGCCGCGAAGAAAGTCGTACCCGCGCTCGCGGACAAATGGGAAGCGAGCGCCGACGGCCTCACGTACACGTTCCACCTGCGCCCGAACGTCGCGTTCCAGACCACCGACTATTTCAAGCCGGGCCGCGCGCTCAATGCGGACGACGTCGTGTTCACGTTCGCGCGGATGCTCGACGACGCGAATCCGTGGCACAAGGTGGCCGGCGCGAGCGGCTTCCCGCATGCGCAGTCGATGGGCCTCGTGAAGCTCGTGAAGTCGGTCACGAAGGTCGACGACAGCACGGTGAAATTCGTGCTGAACGAGCCGAACGCGACGTTCGTGCCGATCCTGACGATGGGCTTCGCGTCGATCTACTCGGCCGAATACGCGGACCAGCTGCTGAAGGCCGGCAAGCAGGCCGACCTGAACGCGAAGCCGGTCGGCACCGGCCCGTTCGTGCTGAAGAGCTATACGAAGGACGCGCTGATCCGCTACGACGCGAACCCGACGTACTGGGGCACGAAACCGAAGGTCGACCGGCTGATCTACGCGATCACGCCCGACCCGTCGGTGCGCCTGCAGAAGGTGAAGGCCGGCGAATGCCAGATCGCGCTGTCGCCGAAGCCGCAGGACGTGCTCGCCGCGAAGGGCGAAAGCGCGCTGAAGGTCGTGCAGACGCCCGCGTTCATGACCGCGTTCGTCGCGCTGAACACGCAGAAGAAGCCGCTCGACAACGACAAGGTGCGCGAGGCGCTGAACCTCGCGTTCGACCGCGCGACCTACCTGAAGGTCGTGTTCGACAACACCGCGACGGCCGCGAACAATCCGTATCCGCCGAACACGTGGAGCTACGCGAAGGACGTCGCGCCGTATGCGTACGATCCCGCGAAGGCGAAGCAGCTGCTCGCGCAGGCCGGCTTCCCGAACGGCTTCTCGACGACCATCTGGACGCGCCCGACCGGCAGCGTGCTGAACCCGAACCCGAAGGTCGGCGCGGAACTGCTGCAGGCCGACCTCGCGAAGGTCGGCGTGAAGGCCGAGGTGAAGGTGATCGAATGGGGCGAGCTGATCAAGCAGGCGAAGCTCGGCCAGCATGACATGCTGTTCATGGGCTGGGCCGGCGACAACGGCGATCCGGACAACTACCTGTCGCCGCTGTTCAGCTGCAACGCGGTGAAGTCGGGCATCAACTTCGCGCGCTTCTGCGACCCGCAGCTCGACAAGCTGATCGCCGACGGCAAGTCGACCGCCGATCAGGCCAAGCGCGCGAAGCTGTACGAATCGGCGCAAAAGATCATCCACGATCAGGCGCTGTGGATTCCGCTCGGCTACCCGACCGCGGCTGCGTTGACGCGCACGAACGTGAGCGGCTATCACGTGAGTCCGTTCGGCCGGCAGAACTTCGCGACGGTCGCCGTGCAGTAACCGTGCGTGGCGCGCAAGCGACGGCGTTCGCGCCGCTCGCTTGCGGCCCGCGCGCCGCGCTTGCTACACTGCGCGCTCATTCCTCATACCGGACGCCAGCCAAAGTGAACAACTAAGCCTTCCCGAAATGTTTTCGCCGCCCGTGCCACGCACGCCGCGCGCGAAGGTCTTCATGCATTTTTGGAGGTGCTTATGGCTGCAGCCACGCCCACCGGCGCGCTCGTCGCGCTTCATCACGTTTCCTTCCGCTTCGACGACGGCGTCACGCTGTTCGATTCGCTCGACCTGTCCATCGACCGCACGCCGACCGGCATCGTCGGCCGCAACGGCGTCGGCAAGAGCCTGCTCGCGCAACTGATCGCGGGGCGGCGCACGCCGAGCGCGGGGACGATCGAGCGACATACGCACGTCGTCTACGTCGCCCAGCAGCACGATCTCGACCGCGATGACGCGGCCGCCGCCCCGCCGACCGTCGCGCAGATCGCGGCGCTCGATGCGCCGCTCGGCGCGCTCGCGCGTCTCGCGGACGGTCGTGCGACGCCGCGCGACTTCGACCTGATCGGCGATCGCTGGGATCTCGCGGAGCGGCTGCGCACGGCGCTCGACGCGGCCGGCCTGCACGACGTCCACGCCGACACGCCCGCGCATGCGCTGAGCGGCGGCCAGCTCGCGCGCGTCGCGCTGATCGGCGCGCTGCTGTCGGGCGCCGGCCTGCTCGTGCTCGACGAACCGACCAACCATCTCGACGCCCCGGGCCGCGCGTGGCTGCGCGCGGCGCTCGACGGTTGGCGCGGCGGCGTGGTCATCGTGAGCCACGACCGTGCGCTGCTCGCCGGCGTGCAGCGCATCGTCGAGTTGACGCCGCACGGCGCGCGCTCGTATGGCGGCAATTACGCGCTCTACCGCGCGCAGCGCGACGCGCAACAGGAGGCCGCACACGCGGCGCTCGACCATGCGCGCACCGAGCGCGGGCGCGTGCGGCGCAGGCTCGAACAGGAACACGACACGATCCAGCGCCACGCGGCCGCCTCGCTGCGCGACGCGAAGACGGCCAACCTGTCGTCGATGGCGCGCCAGAGCCGCAAGGGCGCGGCGCGCGCGATCATGGGGTCGGTCCGGCGTCATCAGAGCGACTTCAAGGCGACACTCGACACGCGCGTGCAGGAGGCAGCCGCGCGCATCGAAGCCGACGCGCCGGTGCTCGTCTCGCTGCCGGGCACGGAAGTCAGCGCGCGCCGCCAGCTGTTCACGCTCGAGCGCGCGCGATTGCCGTGGCGCGTCGCGGGCGACGCCGACGCGATCACGTGGTCGGCGAGCGGCGCCGTGCGCATCGCGCTGACGGGCCCGAACGGCTGCGGCAAATCGACGTTGCTGAGGATGCTCGCGGGCGAGCTCGCGCCACGCTCAGGTACCTGCACGACGCACGTGAGCGCCGCGTATCTCGACCAGCGGCTCGCGCTGCTCGACCCGGAGCGCTCGATCGTCGAGCAACTGGGCCTGCTCGATACGCCGCTCGCCGAAGGCGATCTGCGCAGCCGCCTCGCGCTGCTGCAGCTCGACGCGACGCGCGCGACGCAACCGGCGCGGCAACTGAGCGGCGGCGAACGGCTGAAGGCCGCGCTCGCCTGCGCGTTGTGGCGCGGCACGCCCGCGCAATTGCTGCTGCTCGACGAGCCGACCAATCACCTCGATCTCGAATCGGTGCGCGCGATCGAAGCGGCGCTGGCCGGCTTCCCCGGCGCGATCGTGGTCGCGTCGCACGACGCCGCGTTTCTCGCGGCGCTCGAACCGACGCACACGATGCAGTGGCAGCGCGACGGGTGGCGTTACGAACCCGTCGCGTAACGACGATGAAGCACGCTCAACCAGCGGTGCGGAACCGCAGCACCCCGTCTCCCCCCTGCTCGCGCACGAGCTCGCCCGCGAGCCACAGCAGGTTCAGGTGCGCGAGCGCCTCGCCGAGCGCGAAGGTCATCTGGTGGATGTCGAGCTCGCGGCGGCGGAACATGATCGGCACGATATCGGCCGCGCTCATCGGCTGCTCCGCGCACGCGACGCGCACTTCGGCCAGGCGCGCATCGTGGTGTTCGCGCAGTTGCGCGATGCGCGTGCGCACGCCGCGGAACGGCTTGCCGTGCGACGGCAGCACGAGCGTGTCGGGCGCCATCGTCTCGTAGCGGCCGAGCGATTCGAGGTACAGCGCGAGCGGGTTCGCTTCCGGCTCGAGATCGAACACCGACACGTTCGTCGAGATGCGCGGCAGCACCATGTCGCCGGAAATCAGCACGCCGTCCGCTTCGCTGTGGAGCGCGCAATGTTCAGGCGAATGGCCGAAGCCGGTGACGACGCGCCACGTGCGCGCGCCGATCGTCACCGCGTCGCCTTCGCGCAGGCGCCGGTAGCGCGGCGGCACGGCCGGCACGAGGTCCGAGTAATAGCCGCGGCGGTTGCGCAGCTTGTCGAGCGCGGCCGGATCGGTCAGCCCGTGGCGCGCGAAGTGCTCGGCAGCCGCCGCGCCGCCCGCGTTCGAACCGTTGCCGGCCGCCATCAGGCAGCCGAACAGATATTCGCCGAGCGTCATCCACAGCCGCACGTTCCAGCGGCCCTTGTCGCCGCCTTCGCACAGCCAGTTCGCGAGGCCGAAGTGGTCGGGGTGGCAGTGCGTGACGAGCACGCGCAGCACGGGCAGGCCGTCGAGCTGCGTGTCGAAGATCTGCTCCCAGTGCGTGCGGATCGCGTCGGACGAGATCCCGCAATCGACGATCGTCCAGCCGGCCTGCCCGTCGATTTCGTCGCGCAGCAGCCAGAGATTGATGTGGTCGAGCGAGAACGGCAGCGGCATGCGCAGCCAGCGTACGCCGGGCGCGACCTCGAACGTGTCGCCCGCGGCGGGCAGCGTATCGGCGAAGGGATAGTCGAGTTGGTGTTCCAGGGCGTTCATCGGTGGGGCGTCTCGTCGTTATCGGTGCGAATGCGCGCCGGCGGCAGGCGCGGCGGGCGGTGCGTCGATTCTATCGCCGTCGCGCGAAACAGGTTCTCGACGACCGCCGGCCCGCCGCAAAAAAGTTCGTGTCAGAATCGGCTCCGTACCCGCATCTTTACGCGAAGATGCACCGAACGGCGCCCAACGGCGAACAACACACCGATTGACGGCCGCTCGCGCGTCACCCCGAAAGTCATTGAAACGCCGACTTGGGCGCTAAAATGGCGGGTGCTTACAGCCCCTTGAACGAGCCTGCACGCGATGAATCACTTCCCCAAACTGCTGTCGTCGCAGATCGGTTTCGACGTCGCGCAGACGATGCTCGAATACTTCGATCGCCATTACCGGATCTTCCGCGAAGCGGCGGTCGATGCGAAGACGCTGTTCGAGCGCGGCGACTGGCACGGGCTGCAGCGGCTCGCGCGCGAGCGGATCACGTCGTACGACGATCGCGTGAAGGAATGCGTCGAGGTGCTGGAAGACGAATACGACGCGGAGAACATCGACGACGAAGTGTGGCAGCAGATCAAGCTGCACTACATCGGGCTGCTCACGTCGCACCGCCAGCCCGAGTGCGCGGAAACCTTCTTCAATTCGGTGTGCTGCAAGATCCTGCACCGCTCGTATTTCAGCAACGATTTCATCTTCGTGCGCCCGGCGATCTCGACCGAGTATCTGGAGAACGACGAGCCGGCCGCGAAGCCGACCTACCGCGCGTACTATCCGGGCACCGACGGGCTCGCGGTCACGCTCGAGCGCATCGTCACGAACTTCCAGCTCGAGCCGGCGTTCGAGGATCTCTCGCGCGACATCGGCTGCGTGATGCAGGCGATCGACGACGAATTCGGCCGCTTCGACGAAGCGCCGAATTTCCAGATCCACGTGCTGTCGTCGCTGTTCTTCCGCAACAAGAGCGCGTACATCGTCGGCCGCATCATCAACGCCGACCGCGTGCTGCCGTTCGCGGTGCCGATCCGCCACGTGCGCCCGGGCGTGCTCGCGCTCGACACCGTGCTGCTGCGCCGCGACCTGCTGCAGATCATCTTCAGCTTCTCGCATTCGTACTTCCTCGTCGACATGGGCGTGCCGTCCGCGTACGTGGATTTCCTCTGCACGATCATGCCGGGCAAGCCGAAGGCCGAGATCTACACGTCGGTCGGGCTGCAGAAGCAGGGCAAGAACCTGTTCTACCGCGACCTGCTGCACCACCTGTCGCATTCGAGCGACCGCTTCATCATCGCGCCCGGGATCAAGGGCCTCGTGATGCTCGTGTTCACGCTGCCGTCGTTCCCGTACGTGTTCAAGATCATCAAGGATCACTTCCCGCCGCCGAAGGAAACGACGCGCGCGCAGATCATGGAGAAGTACCAGCTCGTGAAGCGCCACGACCGCCTCGGGCGGATGGCCGACACGCTCGAGTATTCGAGCGTCGCGCTGCCGCTCGCGCGGCTCGATCATGCGCTCGTGCGCGAACTCGAGAAGGAAGTGCCGTCGCTGCTCGAGTACGAGGACGACAAGCTCGTGATCGAGCACCTGTACATCGAGCGCCGGATGACGCCGCTGAACCTGTATCTGCAGAACGGCAGCGACGCGGACGTCGAGCACGGCGTGAAGGAATACGGCAACGCGGTGAAGGAGCTGATGAAGGCGAACATCTTCCCCGGCGACATGCTGTACAAGAACTTCGGCGTCACGCGCCACGGCCGCGTCGTGTTCTACGACTACGACGAGATCGAGTACCTGACCGACTGCAACGTGCGACGCGTGCCGCCGCCGCGCAACGAGGAGGACGAACTGTCCGGCGAACCGTGGTATACCGTCGGCCCGCACGACATCTTTCCGGAGACCTACGGACCGTTCCTGCTCGGCGACCCGCGCGTGCGCGACGTCTTCATGAAGCATCACGCGGACTTTTTCGATCCCGTGCTGTGGCAGGCGAGCAAGGACAAGCTGATGCAGGGCGAATTGCCCGATTTTTATCCGTACGACACGGCCCTGCGCTTCAGCGTGCGCTACCCCGCGCGCTTCGACGCGACGGGCCGCAACGACGGCGCAGGCGACGCGCAGCGCGCCGCCTGACGCCGGCAACACCCGATCCGATATCGACTTGATTTCCGCCAACGGAATCCACACCGATGACTACCCAAGACAATCCGCTTTCACATCTGTTCGACAATAACGATGCCTGGGTCAAGCGCCAGCTCGCCGACGATCCCGATTTCTTCGCACGGCTCGCCGACCAGCAGGCGCCGGAATATCTATGGATCGGCTGCTCCGATTCGCGCGTGCCGGCGAACCAGATCATCGGCCTGCCGCCGGGTGAAGTGTTCGTGCACCGCAACATCGCGAACGTGGTCGTGCACAGCGACCTGAACTGCCTGTCGGTGATCCAGTTCGCGGTCGACATCCTGCGCGTGAAGCACATCATGGTCGTCGGCCACTACGGCTGCTCGGGCGTGAACGCGGCGCTGCACAACCGCCGGGTCGGCCTCGCGGACAACTGGCTGCATCACGTGCAGGACGTGCGCGAACGCCATGCGGCGCTGCTCGACGAATGGCCGGTCGGCGAAGCGCGGTATCGCCGCCTGATCGAGCTCAATTCGATCGAACAGGTCGTCAACGTGTGCCGCACGACGATCGTCAACGACGCGTGGGCGCGCGGCCAGTCGCTCACCGTGCACGGGCTCGTGTACGGCGTGCACGACGGCCGGATGCGCAACCTCGGGATGTCCGTGTCGAACTTCGACGCGCTCGACGCCACCTACAAGCGCTGCGTGGCGGCGCTGACCGCACGCGGCCAGCACGCGCCGGACAACGACATGGTCGCGGCGGACGCGGCACGGCTCGAAGACGTCGCGCAGGCGGTCGCCGCCACGCTGAAGCCGTGCGACGACGCGCAGTAACGTGCAGTGACGCGCCAGTCGCCTGACGGCGGCTGCCACGCGGGCGCGGCGCGCATCGAACGAATCTGACACCGGCACTGCCTCGGCGGCGCCTACCCAAGGAGCGACGGCATGAAAACCGTATTGATCGTCGGCGCATCGCGCGGCCTCGGCCGCGAATTCGTCCGGCAATACCGGCGCGACGGCTGGAACGTGATCGCCACCGCGCGCGACGCGGCGTCGCTCGATGCGTTGCGTGCGCTGGGCGCGCAGCCGCATGCGCTCGATATCGCGCAGCCCGCGCAGATCGCGGCGCTCGGCTGGAAGCTCGACGGCGAGCGGCTCGATGCGGCCGTGCTCGTGTCGGGCGTGTACGGGCCGCGCACCGAAGGCGTCGAGACGATCACCGCCGAGGATTTCGACGCGGTGATGCATACGAACGTGCGCGGGCCGATGCAGTTGCTGCCGATCCTGCTGCCGCTCGTCGAGGACGCGCGCGGCGTGCTGGCCGTCGTGTCGAGCCGGATGGGCAGCATCGCCGAGGCGACCGGCACGACCGGCTGGCTGTACCGCGCGAGCAAGGCCGCGCTGAACGACGCGCTGCGCATCGCGTCGCTGCAGACGCGCCATGCCGCATGCATTGCGCTGCATCCCGGCTGGGTGCGCACCGACATGGGCGGCGCGCAGGCCGCGATCGATCCGGAAACGAGCGTGACCGGCATGCGTCGCGTGATCGCCGAATCCGGTTCGGACGTGTCGCAGGCGAACGGCCGGTTCTTCCAGTACGACGGCATCGAGCTCAGCTGGTGAGCCGCGCCGGCAACCGGGCGTTGTTAATTCACATTGCGCATGATTTCGAACCGACCTGACGCGTGCCCGTGCGGCGGCGCATCCCCCGCGCCCGCCGGCAACGCGCCGGCCCCGCGCTACGCGGCCTGCTGCGGCCGCTTCATCGACGGCGCCGAAGCCGCCCCGACCGCACTCGAATTGATGCGCTCGCGGTACAGCGCGTACGTGCTCGGCGCGACCGATTACCTGCGCGCGACGTGGGCCGCGCGCACCTGCCCGCCCGATCTCGACACCGACCCTGACGCGCCGGACGCGCCGCGCTGGCTCGGCCTCGCGGTCAAACGGCACGTACCGCTCGACGACCGGCACGCGGAGGTCGAATTCGTGGCGCGCTACAAGGTCGGCGGACGCGCTTACCGGCTGCACGAGACGAGCCGTTTCGAGCGCGACGAGCAGGGATTCTGGCGCTATGTCGACGGCGAAGTAAGTGAACGCTGACAAATAGTTGCCATGTCAGACGCCGGGTAATTCCCGCATTGCACAACCTGATTTTGTCGGGCTACGATGGGCTCGACTTGGTCATGTTGCATGGCAGGGCTTACGGATGGCGTTCAGCAAGGTATTGGTGGGATGGATGGCGGCGTGTGCGCTGTCGGCCGCTCAGGCCGGTACGCTGCCGAGCGCCATTACGGGTGCGGGCGCCAGCGGGTCGCTCGCGCATGCCGAGCATTTCGACTACGCCGACTCGAACCTGCCGCAGGTCGCCGCCGATCTCAACGAGCAGATCCTTCGCATTCCGGCCGATGCGTCGGGCGCCATCACGCTCGAGGCTACGCTGTTCAAGCCGAACGGCCCCGGCCCGTTCCCGCTCGTCGTCTTCAACCACGGCAAAAATACCGGCGATCTCCATCTGCAGCCGCGCAGCCGGCCGCTCGCGTTCGCGCGCGAATTCGTGCGCCGCGGCTATGCGGTGATCGCGCCGAATCGCCAGGGCTTCGCCGGTTCCGACGGGACGTACCAGCAGGAAGGCTGCAACGTCGGCAAGAACGGCCTCGCGCAGGCCGCCGACGTCGATGCGACGGTGCGCTACATGTCGCGCCAGCCGTACGTCGATGCGTCGCGCATCGTCGTCGCCGGCACGTCGCACGGCGGGCTCGCGTCGGTCGCGTACGGCACCGAAGCCGCGGCCGGCGTGCGCGGCATCATCAACTTCTCCGGCGGGCTGCGCCAGGACCTGTGCGACGGCTGGCAGCGCAACCTCGTCGACGCGTTCGACCACTACGGCGCGCATACGGCCGTGCGGTCGCTGTGGCTGTACGGCGACAACGATTCGGTGTGGACGCCCGCGCTGGTCGCGCAGATGCACGATGCGTACGTGTCGCACGGCACGCAGGCCCGCTTCATCGATTTCGGCCGCTACAAGGACGATGCGCACCGGCTGATCGTCGATCGCGACGGCGTGCCCGTGTGGTGGCCGGCCGTGAACGCATTCCTCGCCGAACTGAACCTGCCGACCGCGGTGCGCTATGCGGTCGCGGACCCGCACGAGCCGAAGGCCACCGGCTACGCGTCGATCGATGCGGTCAACGCGGTGCCGTACGTCGACGAAGCCGGCCGCGAAGGCTATCGCCGCTTCCTGAACCAGCATCCGAGCCGCGCGTTCGCGGTGTCGTCGGAAGGCGCGTGGTCGTGGGCCGAAGGCGGCGACGACCCGATGGCGCTCGCGCTCGACAACTGCGCGAAGCAAGGCGCCGGCGCGTGCCGGCTGTATGCGGTCAACGACCGCGTCGTGTGGAACGCCAACACGACACAGACGGCCGACAACGGCGACGATCGCACCCGCGATACCGATACGCGCGCGCTGGCTTCGCGCTGACGCTCGGCTGTCGTTCCTCTCGCTTCCCCTTTGCGCACCGTCGATTCAAGATCATCGCGGTGCTCCGCCGCATGCTCGTCAAATCGAGCACGCGCCGCGTAATGCTCGTTTTTACGAGCAATCGACTTGAATTCGCGCCAGATCTCGTCCAGCCGTCCGGGCCTTCCGCGCCCCTGTCGATCTGACGATGCACGAAGCAAGACCGCCCCTCGTCGCCGCCAAACCCGCACCATCATCGTTCCCCATATTTCGCCACCCGGCCGCCCCGCGCCCTGCGATTTTTTCTGTCGGGGGCGTCACTCGAACGTCGTCATCTGCGCGCATTTCGCCCGATCCGCCGCGTTCCGTTCCGAGCCCCTCCGAACTGCGTCGAACTCCCGCCCAGCAAGGCTGTGCGGCGTTTGTAACCGCTAGTGCAACGCGCGGCGGAACACGCTAATCTCTGCGCGTTTCGTATCCCGCCGCGCGGCATCCCGTCGATGCCGCGCGGTCGTTTTACCCCCGGAGTCGCCTTGAGTACGCCAGCCACCGACGACTGGGTCGCGCGCAGCCTGCACGCGGTCTGGCATCCCTGCACCCAGATGAAGCACCACGAGCGCCTGCCGCTCGTCCCCGTCGCGCGCGGCGCGGGCGTGTGGCTGGTCGACCGTGACGGCCGCCGCTACTTCGACGCGATCAGCTCGTGGTGGGTCAACCTGTTCGGCCATGCGAACCCGGACATCAACGCGGCGCTGAAGGACCAGCTCGACACGCTCGAGCACGCGATGCTCGCCGGCTGCACGCACGAACCGGCGATCGAGCTCGCCGAACGCCTGCATGCGCTGACCGCGCGCACGCTGGGTCATGCGTTCTTCGCGTCGGACGGCGCGTCGGCCGTCGAAATCGCGCTGAAGATGAGCTTTCACGCGTGGCGCAACCGCGGCCGCGCGAACAAGCAGGAATTCGTCTGCGTCGCGAACAGCTATCACGGCGAGACGATCGGCGCGCTCGGCGTGACCGACGTCGCGCTGTTCAAGGATGCGTACGACCCGCTGATCCGCCATGCGCACGTGGTCGCGTCGCCCGATGCGCGCGGCGCGCTGCCGGGCGAGACGGCCGCCGACGTCGCGGGCCGCGCGCTCGCGGACGTGCGGCGCCTGTTCGCCGAACGCGGCGACCGGATCGCCGCGCTGATCGTCGAGCCGCTCGTGCAGTGCGCGGCCGGCATGGCGATGCACGATCCGTCGTACGTGCGCGGGCTGCGCGCGCTGTGCGACGAATTCGGCGTGCACCTGATCGCCGACGAGATCGCGGTCGGGTGCGGGCGCACCGGCACCTTCTTCGCGTGCGAGCAGGCCGGCGTCTGGCCCGATTTCATGTGCCTGTCGAAAGGGATCAGCGGCGGCTACCTGCCGCTGTCGCTGGTGCTCACGCGCGACGACGTGTTCGCGGCGTTCTACGACGACGACACGACGCGCGGCTTCCTGCACTCGCATTCGTACACCGGCAATCCGCTCGCGTGCCGCGCTGCAGTCGCGACGCTCGACCTGTTCGCGCGCGACGACGTGCTCGCGAGCAACGCGCGCAAATCGGCGACGCTGCGCGCGGCGCTCGCGCCGCTCGACGCGCACCGCCAAGTGCGCCATCTGCGCGAGCGCGGCACGCTGTTCGCGTTCGACGTCGCGCTCGACGGTGACGCGGCGCGCGGCTTCTCGCGGCGCTTCTTCGAACAAGCGCTCGAACGCGAGCTGCTGCTGCGCCCGATCGGCACGACCGTGTACCTGATGCCGCCGTACGTGATGAATGACGACGACATCGCGTGGCTCGCACAGCGCACGCGCGACACGCTCGACGCGACGCTGGAGGACCTCGGCCGATGAGCCTGCTCGACACCCTGCAACGCGGCCTCGCCGACCTCGACGCGCAAGGGCTGCGCCGCGTGCGCCGCATCGCCGACACCGCGTGCGACGCGCGCATGACCGTGAACGGCCGCGAGATCGTCGGCTTCGCGAGCAACGACTACCTCGGCCTCGCCGCGCATCCGGCGCTCGTCGCCGCGTTCGCGGAAGGCGCGCAGCGCTACGGCTCCGGCAGCGGCGGCTCGCACCTGCTCGGCGGCCATTCGCGCGCGCACGCCAAACTGGAAGACGAACTCGCCGGCTTCGCGGGCGGCTTCTCCGACGCGCCGCGCGCGCTGTACTTCAGCACCGGCTACATGGCGAACCTCGCGGCGATGACAGCGTTGGCCGGCAAGAGCGCGACGATCTTCTCCGACGCACTGAACCACGCGTCGCTGATCGACGGCATGCGGCTGTCGCGTGCGAACGTGCAGGTCTATCCGCACGCCGATACGGCCGCGCTCGCCGCGCTGCTCGACGCATCGGATGCGGAAACGAAGCTGATCGTCAGCGACACCGTATTCAGCATGGACGGCGACCTCGCGCCGCTTGCCGAGCTTGTCGCGCTGGCCGAGCGCCACGGCGCGTGGCTCGTCGTCGACGACGCACACGGCTTCGGCGTGCTCGGCCCGCAGGGTCGCGGCGCGCTCGCGGCCGCCGCGCTGCGTTCGCCGCATCTGGTGTACGTCGGCACGCTCGGCAAGGCGGCCGGTGTCGCAGGCGCGTTCGTGATCGCGCATGAGACCGTGATCGAATGGCTGATCCAGCGCGCGCGCAGCTACATCTTCACGACGGCCGCGCCGCCGGCCGTCGCGCATGCGGTATCGGCAAGCCTGAAGGTGATCGCGGGCGACGAAGGCGACGCGCGCCGCGCGCACCTCGCCGCGCTGATCGGCCGCACGCGCGCGCTGCTGCGCAATACGCGCTGGCAGCCGGTCGATTCGCACACGGCCGTGCAGCCGCTCGTGGTCGGCAGCAACGACGCGACGCTCGCGGCGATGCGCGCGCTCGACGCGCACGGCCTGTGGGTGCCGGCGATCCGGCCGCCGACGGTGCCGGCCGGCACGTCGCGGCTGCGCGTGTCGCTGTCGGCCGCGCATTCGTTCGACGATCTTGCTCGGCTCGAAGCCGCGTTGATCCAGGCGAGCGAGGAGGCCGCGGCATGACCGCCGCCCCGCTGTCCGTCTTCGTCACCGGCACCGACACCGAAATCGGCAAGACCTTCGTGTCGGCCGCGATGCTGCACGGCTTCGCACGGCATGGCCTGCGCGCGGCCGCGCTGAAGCCGGTCGCGGCCGGCGCGTACGAACGCGACGGCGTGTGGCGCAACGAGGACGCGGACCAGCTCGACGCGGCCGCGAACGTCGTGCTGCCGCCCGAGCTGCGCACGCCGTTCCTGCTGAAGGCGCCGGCCGCGCCGCATATCGTCGCCGCGCAGGAAGGCGTGACGCTCGACCTCGACACGATCGTCGCGTGCCATCGCGAAGCGCTGACGCGCGCGGACGTCGTCGTCGTCGAAGGCGTCGGCGGTTTCCGCGTGCCGCTGAACGACACGCAGGACACCGCCGATCTCGCGGTCGCGCTCGGCCTGCCCGTCGTGCTCGTCGTCGGCGTCCGGCTCGGCTGCATCAGCCACGCGTTGCTGACGGCCGATGCGATTCGCCAGCGCGGCCTCGCGCTCGCGGGCTGGGTCGCGAACCATGTCGACCCGGCCATGTCGTTCGCCGACGAGAACGTCGCGACGATTCGCGACTGGCTCGCGCGCGAGCACCGCGCGCCGCTCATCGGCCGCATCGCGCACATGATGCCGGCCGCCCCCGAATCCGCCGCGGCGATGCTCGACATCGCCGCGCTCGTCGAGTCGCTGCGCACCGCGCGGCCTTGACCCAACCGATCCCCCATCCCGCCAGGACAGGAAAACGAAATGACCCAAGCCCAGACCGCCGCCGTGCAACCAGACGCGATTCCCGTCGCTGCACCGGCCCCGCAGCGCTGGCGCGTCGCCGACGTCGTCGCGCTGTTCGAGCTGCCGTTCAACGACCTGATGTTCCGCGCGCAGCAGGTGCATCGCGAGCACTTCGACGCGAACGCGGTGCAGTTGTCGACGCTGCTGTCGATCAAGACGGGCGGCTGCGAGGAAGATTGCGGCTATTGCTCGCAGTCGTCGCATCACGACACGGGCCTGAAGGCCGAGAAGCTGATGGACGTCGACACGGTGCTCGACGCCGCGCGCGCGGCGAAAGCGAACGGCGCGAGCCGCTTCTGCATGGGCGCCGCGTGGCGCAATCCGAAGGAGCGCCACATGCCGGCGCTGACCGAGATGGTGCGCGGCGTGAAGGAGCTCGGCCTCGAGACCTGCATGACGCTCGGCATGCTCGAGGACGAACAGGCTCGGCAGCTCGCCGACGCCGGCCTCGACTACTACAACCACAACCTCGACACGTCGCCGGAGTTCTACGGCCAGGTGATCTCGACGCGCACGTACCAGGATCGCCTCGACACGCTCGACCGCGTGCGCGACGCGGGCATCAACGTGTGCTGCGGCGGCATCATCGGGATGGGCGAATCGCGTCGCGAACGCGCGGGCCTGATCTCGCAGCTCGCGAACCTGAACCCGTATCCGGAATCGGTGCCGATCAACAACCTCGTCGCGATCGAGGGCACGCCGCTCGAAGGCATCGCGCCGCTCGACCCGTTCGAGTTCGTGCGCACGATCGCGGTCGCGCGCATCACGATGCCGAAGGCCGTCGTGCGCCTGTCGGCCGGCCGCGAGCAGCTCGACGACGCGATGCAGGCGATGTGCTTCCTCGCGGGCGCGAACTCGATGTTCTACGGCGATCAGCTGCTGACGACGAGCAACCCGCAGACGCAGCGCGACCGCGCGCTGTTCGAGCGCCTCGGCATCCGCGCGAGCCAGGCCGACGCGCTGTCGGACAACGCGTAAGCGGCAACGGCCGGCGCGCCGCGCCCGCCAACGAAAAACCGGGGCGCGCCCCGGCTTTTTTTCATCCGATCGTCTGCATCGGGTCGCGCTGCGCGCCATGCATCGACGGTCTTCTCGACGCGCCAACACGCAGCTTCGGCATACGCTTACACGTGCGACGCCGCGCCGTCGAGCGCCGCGCGCACGCGCTCGACGTGCAGCGCGTCGACGGGCGCCAGCACCTCGCCGCGCGGCCGCACGCCCGAACCGAAATGCACCGCGCGCACGCCGGTCGCGCGCACGAAATCGCCGACCGCGTCGATCGTGAGCCCGGAGCCGGCCAGCACCGTGCAGGTCGTGCCCGCCGCCTGCCGCACGAGCCGCGTGATCGTCGCGACCGCGTCGAGCACCGACGGATGGCCACCCGACGTCAGCACGGACGTGACGGCCGGCACGCGCAGCAGCGCGTCGAACGCGGCGTTCAGATCGCGCGCGACGTCGAACGCGCGGTGGAACGTGAGCGCGCGCCCGTCGGCGGCGGCCGCGATCCGGGCGAGCGCGCCGAGATCGACGTCGCCGCGCGGATCGAGCGCGCCGAACACGACGCCGTTCGCGCCGGCCGCGACTGCCGCGCGCACGTCGCGCTCGATCACGCGCAGGTCGTCGGCGTCATAGACGAACGAGCGGCTGTGCGGACGCACGATCACGTTGACGGGAATCGGCACGGCGGCCACGACGGCCTCGATCAGGCCGACGCTCGGCGTCAGCCCGCCTTCGGTGATCGCGGTCACGAGTTCGAGGCGGTCGGCGCCCGCGCGGGCGGCGACCTTCGCATCGCCGACGGTCGTGGCGATCACTTCGAGGAGAATGGGAGAAGCGGCATGTCGGTTCATGGGCGGCCCGCGAATCGTCTGGACAATTCGCGCATCCTAGCCGAGCCGCGCGACGGACGCCAGCGTGCCGGCCGCCGCAGACTTCAGCCGCGCATTTCAGCCCGGTACGTCAGCCGCGCCGCACGAGCCAGACGCCGACGAGCGCGGACAACGCCGTGACGGCGGTGCCGGGTACGAACCGGAACATGCGCGCGTTGAAGTACGCGCCCTGCTGCTGCATCACGTCGACGATCGCCGGCGTGAGCACGAGCATCCCCCAGCCGATCATCCCGAAGGCGGTGGTCGCGGCCGCGACGAGCAGCACGATGCCCGCGCCGCGCGCACGCGGCCGGAATGCGCCGGCAAACATGCCCGCGGCGAGCAGCACGGCCGACACCGCGAACAGCACGGCGACGAATACGGTCGTCGCGCCCGCCTGACCGACCTTCATGAACGCGATCATCTGCGCGGCGATCACGCAGAAGCCGGCGATCGAGAACAGCACGATCGCCAGCGCGTTGCGCACGACGCTCACGCAACGGCCTGCCGGAAATACGCGGTCGCCGGGCGCCGGAACAGCAGGTAGACGAACACCGCGAACAGCAGAACGCCCGGGATCAGCACTGCGAGCATCGACGCCGGCATGTTGATCAACGAGAACGCGATGCCGAACACGAACGTCACGATATAGGCGTTGCGCGACCATTCGCGCCCCTTGAGGATCGCGATGCCGATCACGACATTCGCGGCCTCGACGATCATGCTGATGCCGAACGTCGCCCACACGGGCAGCAGGTAGTGCGACATCAGCGCCTGGGTGGTCGGCATGCCGATCGAGAACGGCGTATAGACGCAGGTGATCGCGTTGGTCACGATGATGATCCACGCGAGGATGGTCAGCGAAATCGGTCGCTTCATGGCGTTTTCCTTTTATATTCGCCGCCATGGTGGCCCCCGGGACGGCGCGCGCGGTCACGACGGCCGCGGTCGCGCCATTGTCGGGGAAGCGCGCGGCGAACGCAACGGCCGCCCCCGCGCCGTCGGTCGCCGCATCCCGACCGTGTGCCGCTACGCCGCTTGCGCGTCCTCGTCGATCCAGTCGATATCGCCGCACAGTACGCGCTGCGCATCGCCGACGCGCACGGCCACCGACAGCGTCACGCACGGCTGCGCCTCGTTGATCGACAGGTACGGCCGCGTGACCTGCACGCGCCCCGGTTCGGCGATCGCCGAGCGGAAATACGGCCGGCGCAGCCAGTTCGCACCCTGCGCGTCCGCCAGCGGCGAAAAGCGCGCCTCGGCGAGCGCGCGATCGGCGCGCAGCACGACGTTGCGGCCCGACTGCCGGCCCTGCGCGTCGAGCAGGAAGCAGCGTGCGGCCGCGTCCAGCGCGAGGAAGTTCCAGCACACCTCGTCGAGCGGCTCGCCGCCCGCGAGGCGCTCGGCCGCCCGTTCGAACGCGCGCAGGTACGGGGCGAGCCGCTGCGCGTCGCGCCGCTCGCGCGCTTCGGTCTGCTGACGAAAGCGCTCGGTCAGCTCGCCGATGCAGCCGGTCGCGGCCGCGCTGTCGGGCAGCCCCGGCGCCGGGCGGCCGAAGTAGTAGCCCTGCACGAAATCGGCCTCGCACGACAGCGCGATCTGCGCTTCGTGCTCGGTCTCGATCCCTTCGACGAGCACCAGCTTGCCGGCCTCGTGCAGCAGCGTCACGAGCCCGTGCAGGATCGCGGTGAGCCCCGTGCGGTGCGCCGCGTGCGACAGCATGATCCGGTCGAGCTTCACGATGTCCGGGTTCAGCTGCCAGATCCGTTCGAGGTTCGAGTGACCCGCGCCGAAATCGTCGAGCGCGATCAGGAAGCCGTGCGTGCGGAACTCGCGCACGGCCTCCGCGAGCCGCTCGACGTCCTCCGCGCGCTGTTCGAGCACTTCGAGCACGATGCGCCGCGGCGGCATGCCGAGCCGTTTCAGGTTCGCGAGCAGCGCGGCCGCCTGGAACGGATCGGTGAGCACGCCCGGATGGACGTTGAGAAACAGCCACTCGCGCTCCGCGCCGAGCAGCGCGAAGTTCTCCAGATGCAGCGCCTGCGCGAGCCGGTCGAGCTGGAGCAGTTCGTCCCGGCGCGCGGCTTCGCCGAACACGTCGAGCGGCGACACGGGGCGGTCGAGCGCATCGTGTGCGCGCAGCAGCGCCTCGTAGCCCACCGCACGCTGGTGCGACAGGCTGAATATCGGCTGGAACACGGTCGTGAGCGTCAGGTCGCGGTGCTGCGTCGCCAGCCGTTCCAAGCCCGAGCTCATCTCCCGCTCGAACCGGTACGGCGACGCGGCGGCCGGACGCTCCTGTTGCACGATCGTCATGCCTTCCTCCTGGTGATGCAGTCGAACGCGACGTCCGGCGTCCGGCGAAAACGACGAACGGGACGGCGCGCCATGTCATTGGTTGGACCCTCGGTGACCCGGCGCAAGCCGGGCGGCTGCTCTCCCTCAAGCAAGCTCCGTGCGAGGTGCCGACAACCCGTGCGCCATGCGGCTGTGCCGGGCCGCCGCACCACCGTGGCGCGTGTTCGACGCACCATTCCCGTGCGCACGCACCGGCCACTCGAGCGCACCCGTTACGCCGGCACGCTACACTCCGTACGATCGTTTCATTCCGCGTTATTCGCCGTCTCGATGGAAATCGTTTTCACAGTCCTCATCCTGCTGCTGACCGTCGCGCTGTCCGGCGCCGTCACGCGTCTCCTGCCGTTGCAACTGCCGCTGCCGCTGATGCAGATCGCGTTCGGCGCGATGCTCGCGTGGCCGAAGCTGAACCTGCACGTCACGTTCGACCCCGAGATCTTCATGCTGCTGTTCATTCCGCCGCTGCTGTTCGCGGACGGCTGGCGGATTCCGAAACGCGAGCTTTACCTGCAGCGCCGCGCGATCCTGATGCTCGCGTTCGGGCTCGTGTTCATGACGGTACTCGCAGTCGGCTACTTCGCGCATTGGCTGATTCCCGAGTTGCCGCTGCCGATCGCGTTCGCGCTCGCGGCGGTGCTGTCGCCGACCGACGCGGTCGCGCTGTCCGGGATCGCCGGCAAGGGTCGCATTCCGCCGCAACTGATGCACATCCTCGAAGGCGAGGCGCTGATGAACGACGCGTCGGGCCTCGTCGCGCTGAAATTCGCGATCGCGGCCGCGCTGACGGGCGTATTCTCGCTGCGCGCCGCATCGGTCACGTTCGTGATCGTCGCGGCCGGCGGGCTCGCGACGGGCGCGATCGTCGCGTGGCTGTTCAGCGCGCTGTCGACGCGCTTCCTGAATGCCGAGCAGGAAGGCGACCCGGCGCCCGGCATCGTGATGACGCTGCTGGTGCCGTTCGCGGCCTACCTGTTCGCCGAGCACCTCGACCTGTCGGGCGTGCTCGCGGCCGTGTCGGCCGGGATGATGATGAACTACACGAGCTTCTCGCGCAAAAGCACCGTCGCGTCGCGCGTGCGCGCCGAAAGCACGTGGGCGCTGATCGAGTTCGTGTTCAACGGCATGGTGTTCATCATGCTCGGGCTGCAGCTGCCGCACATCATCGGCCGTGCGCTCGTCGACGCGCACCATACGAGCGACGCGCTGGTCGGCCGGATGATCTTCAACGTGTGCGCGATGATGCTCGCGCTGTATGCGATCCGCTTCCTGTGGGTGTGGCTGCTGCGCTGGTTCGCGAGCCGCCGCGCCGCGCGCCATGGCCTCGCCGGCACGATGGCCGGCGTGCGCACGATCGCGGTGATGACGGTCGGCGGCGTGCGCGGCGCGGTCACGCTCGCCGGCGTGCTGTCGATCCCGGTCGCGCTGTCCGACGGCGCGCCGCTGCCGGGCCGCGACACCGCGGTCTTCATCGCGTCGGCCGTGATCCTCGGCTCGCTGATCGTCGCGGTGATCGGCCTGCCGCTGCTGCTGCGCGGCGTGCGCTCGTCGCGCAACCCGCTCGGCGACGAGGAGCGCATCGCACGCTCGGCCGCCGCGCAGGCCGCGATCCGCGCGATCGATGCGTCGCACGACGCGATCTCGACCGATCTCGACGAATCGGGCGCGGCGCGCTGCGCGGACATCTCCGCACGCGTGATGGATCAATACCGCCGACGGCTCGCCGCGCTGGCCGACGATGGCCCCACGCCGCGCGCGGAAGCGAAGCAGGCCGAAACGATGGAGCTGCAGATGCGGATCGCGGCCGTGCGCGCGGAACGCTCGGCCCTGTACCGGCTGCGCGGCGACAGCAAGATTTCCGACGAGACGCTGACGAAGCTGATTCGCGAGATCGACCTGTCGGAAACCGCGCTGTCGACGCGCAAGAAAGGGATCGTCTGACAGTAAGGCAGCGCGGTGCGCCGACCGTGCTGCCGCGTGTGAAGCCCCTGCCTGGCGGCAGCCCGAGGCCGAGCCCCGTGTCATACGGCGCTCGGCCTCGTTGTTTTGGCCGATGCATGCGCGGCGCGGTCTTCAGCAGCTTTCAAAAAAATTAAACAATACATCCTTATTATTTTCTGCAAGCCGAAACGATACCGGTTCCCGCTCGACCGTCGAGACGATCGATTCCGTGCGAATCGGTCGCTTCACGCGTCATCGGTGATCGGTGACGCGCGCAATCGTTGATCCGATGCATGCGAGGCTTTTCTCGTTCCATGCCATTTCCATCGTTTTCCTAATCAAAATGCGCACGTCATTCCGTGCGAAACGACCGAACCCATGATCAAACCCCTCTCGCTCCAGAGCCGGCGACGCTTTCTCGCACAAGGCGCCGCCGCCCTCGGCAGCGGCATGCTGTCCGCCTGCGGCGGCGATTCGATCGACTCCGCGGACGCATCGGCCCGCTTCGCCAACGATTTCGTGTGGGGCGTCGCCACCGCCGCGCCGCAAATCGAAAGCCGCGACGGCCGAGGCCGAAGCAACTGGGATGTGTTCGCCGACCAGCCCGGCACGATCGCCGACGGCTCGACGAACGCACGCTGCATCGAATTCGAGCAACGCTACCCGGGCGACTTGTCGCTGCTCGCGAACGCGGGCGTCCGGGCGTTCCGTTTCTCGACCGCATGGCCGCGCGTGCAGCCGGACGGCGCCGGCGCGCCGAGCGAAGCAGGCCTTGCCACCTATGACCGCATGGTCGATGCGATGCTGGCGCGCAATCTCACGCCTTACCTGACGTTGTTTCACTGGGACATCCCCGTATGGGCCGGCGATTTCCGCGACCGCGACATCGCGTACCGGCTGGCCGACTACGCGCAGATCGTGGCGCGCCGCGTCGGCGATCGCGTCAAGCACTGGATGATGCTGAACGAACCGAACGGCGTCGCGCTGTCGGGCTACGCGTACGGCGCATCGCCGCCGCGTGCGCAGTCGATGGGGGCGATGTTCGCCGCGATCCACCATCAGAATCTCGCGCAGGGATTGATGTTCCAGGCCGTGCGCGCGAACGTGCGGGGCGCCGCGCAGATCGGCACGACGATCAGCGGGCGGCCCGTCCTCGCCGTGACGAATTCGGCCGCCGACCAGGCCGCCGCCGCGCAGTTCGATGCGATCTGGCATCGCGCGTTTCTCGATCCGCTGTACGGCAAGGGCTATCCGGCCGAGCTGCAGACGGCGCTGGCGCCGCTCGTCCGGCCGGGCGACATGACGACGATCGCCGCGAACCCGGATTTTCTCGGCGTGCAGTATTACAACTGCTTCTACGTGAAGGCCGGCGCCGGCGGCACGGGCTTCGCGCTGGCCGCCAGCCCCGCGAACGAAATCCAGACGATGGGCTACCCGGTCGAGCCGTACGGGATGTCCGAGATGCTGCTGCGCGTCCACCGCGACTACGGCGCGCCGCGCATCCTCGTCACCGAGACCGGCTTCGCGATCGCCGAACCCGCGCCGAGCGGCGGTTTCGTCGACGACGGCCCGCGCATCGACTATCTCGCGCGCTATCTGAACGCCGCGCACGATGCGTATCGGCAGGGCGTCCGCCTGGGCGGGCTGTTCTGCTGGGCCGGCATGGACAGCTGGGAATGGTCGAGCGGCTTCGCGAAGAAATTCGGGCTGGTCCACGTCGACCCGGCAACGCAGGAACGCCTGCCGAAACGCAGCCTCGCGTACTACTCGCGCTGCATCGCCGGCAATCGCGTCGCGTAGGCGGCAAGAGCGACGCGGACGGGCACGCCGCGAACCGACGTACCCGCCCGCGGCGCCCCGCCAGCCGTCGCCTGACGCGGCGCCCCGCTGCCGCGCCGATCGTCGTCGCGAATCACCGCGCCCGCGCCGCGCGTTCGCGTTACTTCGCGACGACGACCGGAATCCCCTTCAGCATCCCCGCACCCTTCATCTCGTCGAGCGCGTGCTGCACGGCCGCGCTCGTCGCCGCGTCGATGCCGAGCTGCAGCGCGAGCTCGCGTTCCGCGCGCTTCACGCCGGCCAGGTTGCGCACCTTCACGTGGCCGAAGCCGCGTACGCGCGCGTGCAGGTCGGCCAGTTGCACCACCTGCGCCGCATTGCCGGCGGTCATCGCGGCGAACGCCCGCGTGAGCGTCGTTTCGTAGTCGTCGGCCAGCGCGCGCTCCATCTTCCGCTCGACCGTGCGGCCGAACGGATCGAGCCACGTGCCGCGCAGGCTGCGCACGCGCGCCAGCATGCCGAACACCGGCCACATCCACTGGCCGAACACGCGCTTCTTCGGCGTGCTGCCGTCGCTGCCGGCCTTCGCGACCGTCGGCGGCGCCAGGTTGAACTTCACGCGGTACGTCTGCCCCGGCACGCCTTCGAACTGCGCTTCGAGCGCCGTGCGGAATGCGTCGTCCGTGTACAGCCGCGCGACTTCGTATTCGTCCTTCACCGCGAGCAGCCGGTAGAACGTCGTCGCAACCGCGCGCGTCAGCGCGTCGTCGCCCTTCGCGCGCGCCACGTTCACCAGTGCCCGATAGCGCTCGACGTAGCGCGCACCGCCGTACGCGTCGAGACGCGCCTCGCGATCGGCGATCAGCTCGGCGAGCGTCTCCGGCGCCACGTGGGCGGCCACCGCGTGACGTGCGTTCCACAACGCATCGAGGCCCGCCGCGTCGCCGGCCGCCATCCGGCCGATCGAGAACGCGAGCTTGTTCATCGGCACCGCGACGTTGTTCAGCTCGATCGCGCGCATCATCGCGGCGAGCGACACCGGCACGAGGCCGAGCTGCCACGCGTAGCCGAGCATCAGGATGTTCGCGCCGATCGAATCGCCGAGGAACTTCGCGGCGAGCGCCTGCGCGTCGCAGCTCGACAGGTAGCCGTCGCCGGCCGCGTGGCGCATCTTCTCGAGCAGCGCATCCGCATGCAGGTTCGCGTCGGGGTTCTGCACGAATGACGCGTTCGGGATCCGGTGCGTGTTGACGACGATTCGCGAACGCGCGTGACGCACCGTCTGCAGCGCCTCGGCGCTCGCGCCGACCACCATGTCGCACGCGAGCAGCACGTCGGCCTGCTGCGTATCGATGCGCACCTGGTTCAGCCAGCGGTCGCTCGACGCGATCCGCACGAACGACAGCACCGAGCCGCCCTTCTGTGCGAAGCCCATGAAGTCGAGCACCGACGCGCTCTTGCCTTCGAGGTGCGCGGCCATGCTGATCAGCGCGCCGACCGTCACGACGCCGGTGCCGCCGACGCCGGTCACCAGCATGTCGAACGGCGCCGCGTCGAGGTGCGTGGCCGGCACCGGCAGCGCATCGACGCGCGCGGCGAGCGCCGCTTCGTCGAACGCCGCGCCGGCGGCCTTCTTCAGCGCCGCGCCCTCGACCGTCACGAAGCTCGGGCAGAAGCCGTTCACGCACGAATAGTCCTTGTTGCACGACGACTGGTCGATGCGGCGCTTGCGGCCGAGCGGCGTCTCGAGCGGCTCGACCGACAGGCAGTTCGACTGCACGCCGCAGTCGCCGCAGCCTTCGCACACCGCGTCGTTGATGAACAGACGCTTGTCCGGGTCGGGGAATTCGCCCTTCTTGCGGCGGCGGCGCTTCTCGGCCGCGCAGGTCTGGTCGTAGATCAGCACGGTGACGCCCGGCGTCTCGCGCAATTCGCGCTGCACCGTATCGAGTTCGCTGCGGTGATGGAACGTCGTGCCGGTCGGGAACTGCCCGTGATGGCCGTCGTACTTCTCCGGTTCGTCGGACACGACGACGAAGCGCGACACGCCTTCCGCCTCGACCTGCCGCGCGATCTGCGGCACCGAGATGCTGCCGTCGACCGGCTGGCCGCCCGTCATCGCGACCGCGTCGTTGTAGAGGATCTTGTACGTGATGTTCGCTTTCGCGGCGACCGCCTGGCGGATCGCGAGGATGCCCGAGTGGAAGTAGGTGCCATCGCCGAGGTTCTGGAACACGTGCTTCGTGTTGGTGAACATCGCGTGCGCGGCCCAGTCGACGCCTTCGCCGCCCATCTGGATCAGGCCGGTGGTGTCGCGCTCCATCCACGACGCCATGAAGTGGCAGCCGATGCCGGCCTGCGCGATCGAGCCTTCGGGCACCTTCGTCGACGTGTTGTGCGGGCAGCCCGAGCAGAAGTACGGCGTGCGCTTCACCGCATCGGCCTCGTTCGACAGGATCTGCGGCGCGACGAGATCGACGACGCGCTCGCGGCGGTCGAGCGCCGGCTTGTGCCGCGCGAGCCAGTCGGCGAACACCGGCAGGATGCGCGACGGACGCAGTTCGCCGAGTTCGGACAGCAGGCACGCGCCCGCCGCATCGTGCTTGCCGAGCACGCGCGGGCGCGCGCCTTCGGTGCGGTTGTACAGGTAGTCCTTGATCTGCTGCTCGATCACCGGGCCCTTTTCCTCGATGACGAGCACTTCCGACAGACCGTCGACGAAGGTTTCGATCCGTGTCATTTCGAGCGGATACGACAGGCCGACCTTGTAGATCCGCACGCCGGCCGCGTCGAGATCGGCGACCGTCAGGTCGAGGCGGCGCAGCGCTTCCATCAGGTCGAGGTGCGCCTTGCCGCAGGTGACGATGCCGACGTTCGCGTGCGTGCTCGGCGCGATCCACTTGTCGATGCTGTTGGCACGCGCGAAATGGCGGACCGCGTCGAGCTTCGCCGCGAGGCGCGCCTCGATCGTGAGGCTCGGCAGGTCGGGCCAGCGGTTGTGCAGGCCGCCCGCCGGCGGCGTAAAGCCTGCCGGCGCCGGCCAGCGCGTCTGCAATGCATCGAGGTCGACGGTGGAGCCGGACTCGACCGTTTCCGAGATCGCCTTGAAGCCGACCCATGCGCCCGAGTAGCGCGACAGTGCCCAGCCGTACAGGCCGAATTCGAGCATGTCGGCGATGTTCGACGGGTTCACGACCGGCATGTGCCACGCCATCATCGCGAAGTCGCTCTGGTGCGGCATCGACGACGACACGCAGCCGTGATCGTCGCCCGCGACGACCAGCACGCCGCCATGCGGCGACGAGCCGTACGCGTTGCCGTGCTTCAGCGCGTCGCCCGCGCGATCGACGCCCGGGCCCTTGCCGTACCACATCGCATACACGCCCTCGACCGTGCGTTCGGGGTCGGCCTCGACCCGCTGCGTGCCGAGCACGGCCGTGCCGCCGAGCTCCTCGTTGATCGCGGGCAGGAAGCGCACGCCGCTCGTGTCGAGGAGTTTCTTCGCCTTCCACAGCTGCTGGTCGACCATCCCGAGCGGCGAGCCGCGGTAGCCGCTGACGAAGCCGGCCGTGTTGAGACCTTGCTCGGTATCGACCGTGCGCTGCATCAGCAGCAGGCGGATCAACGCCTGCGTGCCGGTCAGGAAGATCCGGCCGCGCGTCGCGGTCAGGTTGTCGGTCAGGCGGTAGTCGGACAGGGCGGGCGGGCCGTCGACGGGCAGGCGGGCGGTCATGTGGGGAGTCTCCGGATTGTGCTGTTGTGCTGTTGTGCTGTTCTCGGCCGTGCGCGGCGGGCGCCGGGTGACGCATGAGTGCGGCAGCGAATGGCTCTATTTTTTCGCGCGCCGCCGAGAATGTTTTTTCTCATCTTGCTCGGACCGGCGCGCGGTGAGAAAAACTGTGCAGCTTTTTGGCGGGATTTGAGAGAGTTTTCGCGCGGGGTGCCGGAGTGGGATGGGTCGGTGCTTCGCAGCGGTCGGGCAGTCTGGCGGAAAAGGCGGCGCGGGCCGTCAGGCGCGCAGCTTGGCCGGAGAATGCCGCTCGACGCCCGTGCGACAAGGGTTTCAGCGGCATCGGACCATCACTCTCACCATTGAAATGCACAGGGTTCCGATTGATCGGCGGCGACGGATGTCCACAATGTCGCGCCCTTCCGCCGACCGGGCTCGCGCGCTCACCGTTCGATTGCACAGCGTTTCGAGTGGCGTCGGGGGCGGGATGTCCACATCCGGAATCGGCATGCGGGGCGCTCGGGCAGCGACGCTCACCGTTGAAATTCACAGCGCGGCAAGTGGGTTGCGGCGGTGGATATCCACATGGGAAATCGCGCGTTTCGTCGGTCCGACTTTCGCACTCACCGTTCGAATACCCTGGGCTTCGACTGGCTGCGGTGGCAGTTGTCCACGTCCGGATCTGCATTGCCTCGTGACCATCCGCGCACCCTCACCGTTGAAAACCACAGCGCTTCGAGTGTTTGAGTGGACTGGATATCCACATGGACGGGCCCTCCCCGATGTATGGCAAAGGCACGCTTCGAAGGGTACCGACGACGGGCAATCCATGCCGGAAGCGGCTCATCACCCGATCGGGCGCCGATGCTCACCGTCGAAATACACAGTGCTGCGAGTCGTTTCGGCGGACGGATATCCACACGAGCATGCACATCGTCGTTGCTCCCGATCTTGCGCTCGAACCTGACAGAAACACCGTTTCGCGCGGCATCGGCGGTCCAACGGCCGCATCCTGACGGGCTGCACGCCGATCGCGAGCTGACGCTCACCATTGAATTACACAGCGTGCCGAGTCGCTGGAGAAGGCGACCGGCGCATCGAAATCCGCACGTTGCGAACCGCGCGCCTGCGCTCACCGTTAGAATGCACAGCCCTTCGATTGGGGGCCGGAGCCGGATATCGACGTCGCGCGGCCCGCAGGTGATGGTCACGCATTCACGCCATTCGGCTAGAATGCGCGTCGCCCCGAGCCACGGCAACGGCTGGAAACCCACGCCAGTGCGGGCGCACCGCCAGATCGGGCGCGACACTCACCGTTGAATTTCACAGCATTTCGCTTCGTCTTGCCGCGAGTTGTCCACAACCCGCTTGATGTCTCGCGCAGCGTCCGGTCTCCTCACCTGTGAAAACCACAGGTCGCCGACTCGTTTCGATGCCCGGATATCCACAACCGGGCGCACGACCAGATCTTCATCTGCCGATCGATGGACGACCCGGCGCGCGACAACCGCGAAATGCCGCAATGGCTTGTCCGGACGGCCTCAGCGGCACACTCACCGTTCAAATGCACAGCGTTTCGACTCGCTCTGGCGGAGGGTTGTCCACATCCCTCCGTCGACGCTTCATCACGCCGGCACGCGGGCCCGGGCGACTTTATTCCGCAATCGCTCGAATGATCTTCGCCGGATTGCCGCCGACCAGCGTATTCGGCGGAACGTTCCGGGTGACGACGGCTGCGGCCGCGACGACCGCGTTCTCGCCGATCGTCACGCCGCCGATGATCGTCGCGCCCGCGCCGATCCATACGTTGCGGCCGATCACGATCGGCTTCGCGACCACGCAATCGCGCCGCCGCGAAGGCTCGACCGGATGGCCGGACGTGATCAGGCTGACGTTCGGGCCGATCATCACGTCGTCGCCGATCTCGAGCCCGCCCAGGTCGTAGAACGTGCAGTTCTGGTTGACGAACACGTTGCGCCCGACCTTCATGCCGGTGCCGCCCGTTGCGTAGAACGGCGGGATCAACGTGAAACCGTCGTCAACCTGCGTGCCGATCAGTTCACCGAACAATGCGCGTACGTCCGCCGCATCGTCGAACGTCAGGCGGTTGAGCCGCGCAGTGATCGCCATTGCTCGTTGAACCTCGGCCACCATGGCCGCCGATTCGGGCGTTCTGCGCGGAATGATCGTGATGCGGTCGTCGTTTGCCATGCGTGAGAGGGGCTCCGGTGAGTGCGGCGTTGGGTGATGCGTCGGCGATCGCGGACGGCGATTGCGTTCCTCTGTGCGGGTACGACCGAACGGGTCGGGCATAGCGTAGTCATGCGGATTTACGCCGGGGATTTCGATGAATGTTCATAACTAGTTTTTATATAACTAGTTACCCACTAAACTCCCATTGTGTAAGGCGCTACGCGGTATTTCGCCCGATTCACCGGATGCAATCGAACCGGACGCCCCCCGCCGCGCGCCCCTGTCCCAACCTCCTGCGCTCGGGTACGCTTGAGCATCCACCGGATCGACACCTGCACCCAAACGCGGAGGCATGATGAAGCTCTACTACTGGCCGAAGACCCGGGCATTCCGGGCGCTGTGGATGCTCGAGGAAATCGGCGTGGTGTACGAACTCGTGCCGATCGACCTGCGCTCGCACGAACAGGGCAGCGATGCGTTCGTGCAGGTCAACCCGATGGCCAAGCTGCCCGCGCTCGACGACGGCAGCGCGCCGTTCGCCGAATCGGGCGCCGTGCTGCTCTATCTCGCCGACCGCTGCTCGGCTGCCGGGCTCGGTGTCGCGCCCGACGATCCGCTGCGCGGCCGGTTCCTCCAGTGGATGTTCTTCACGCCGACCTGCCTCGAACCGGCGATGGCCGAGAAATTCACCGGCGCGTCGGGCAACCCCGTCGCGTTCGGCTGGGGCAACATCGCGCGCGTGCAGCGCGCCCTCGCGCAAGCGCTCGCCCATAGCCGCTGGCTCGTCGGCGAACGCTTCACCGCCGCCGACCTGCTGCTCGCGAGCACGCTGAAGATCGCGTTCGACGCGCATCTGCTGCCGCACGAAGGCGTGCTCGGCGACTACGTCGCGCGCGCCGAGGATCGCGACGCGTTCCGCCGCGCGGTCGCGATCGAACAGCGCGAAGCGGCGCGCCTGCTGCACGCGTGACGCGCAGCGGGGCCGCACCCGCCGCCCTCGATCACGCCTGCCCGACGGGCCCCGGCGCCGACGTGTCCGCGTCGATCACCACGCCCGGCGAACCGCGTTCGTCGGTGTCGTCGTCGATCGGCACGACTTCATGAAAATGCGTGTAATCGATGTGCGTGATGCCGTCCTCGTCGTGCATCAGGTCGACATAGCGGTGGCGCCAGCGGATCTCGCCATGCGCCCACGCATGACGCGCCTGCATGACCTGCGCGGTGGTCTCGTCCGAACCCTCGATCGTGATCAGCAATTGCGCGTCGCGCGCGGCGAGCGATTCGGGCGTCTCGCCGAACAGCGCGCTCGACTCGTCGATCACGTGCATCAGGTTCCAGCCGAGCAGGAAGATCGGATGCTCGTTGCGCACGAGCGGCAGGTCGTGAATCTTGCGCAGCGCGTAGCCCTCGTGCGTGCCTTCGACGCGCATCAGCCGCAGTTTCGCCTGCGCCTCGGCAATCACGTTCTGGCGGGCATTCGCGGCGCGCACCATCAGCGTCATCCGGCCGTTCAGCGGCCGCACGATCGCGTTGCGCGCGAACAGGATCTTCGCCTGCGGCCGCGAAAACCGCGCGAACACGAGCCCCGTGGCCAGCGCGATGCTCGACATCCCGACGAAGATCTCGAACGTCGCGACGAGGTGCGCATAGACCGTCTGCGGATGCATGTCGCCGTAGCCGACGGTCGCGAGCGTCTCGACGCTGAAGAAGAATGCGCCGCCGAAGCCGGGCGGCGCCTGGTTCGCGATCGGCTCATGGCCGAGCAGATAGAGCATCGCGAAGCCGCTGTTGAGCAGCAGGAACAGCACCGCGAGCGACAGGAAGAACACGGGCCAGCTCACCGTCAGCGCGCGGTGATAGAAGTCGCGCCAGCCGAGCGGCGGCATCCCGTACGCGATCACCGGGCGGGTGCCCGACCAGATCTTGCGGCCACGGCCGCGGGAGGCTGGGGAAGACGAATCGACGTTCATCGCGCGGCGCCGGTTGCAGGAAGGCGATGAGCGTAGCACGCGCGGCGGTGGCCGGGAATGCAGGCCGCTTCGGAACCGGAAGCCGCCGCGCAGCCGCAAAAAAAGCCGGCCGCACGAGCGGCCGGCTAAATCGTCATGCGGGGTCGCGCGTGGCGCGCGCCGCGATCACTTCCGGTCGACGATCACCTGGTCGAACGTGCCGCCGTCGGCGAAATGGGTCTTCTGCGCGTTCGCCCAGCTGCCGAAGACCTGCTCGACGCTGAACGTCTTCAGCGCCTTGAACTCGGCCGCATGCTTCTTCAGCACGGCCGCGTCGCGCGGGCGCAGATGGTGCTGCGCGATGATCTCCTGCGCTTCCGGCGTGTACAGGTAGTCGAGATACGCCTGCGCGACCTTGCGCGTGCCTTTCTTGTCGACCACCTTGTCGACGACCGCGACGGGCGGCTCCGCGAGGATGCTCGCCGACGGATACACGGCGTCGAACTGCGCGCCCGATGCGCCCGTGTCCATCAGCGCGACTTCGTTCTCGAACGTGACGAGCACGTCGCCGATGCCGCGCTGCGTGAACGTCGTCGTCGCGCCGCGGCCGCCCGAATCGAGCACCGGCACGTTGCGGAAGATCGCCTTCTCGAAGTCGAGCGCCTGCGGGTCGGTCGCGCCCTTCTGCTTCTGGAAGCCCCACGCGGCGAGATACGCATAGCGGCCGTTGCCCGACGTCTTCGGGTTCGCGATGATCACCTGCACGCCCGGCTTCGCGAGATCGCTCCAGTCCTTGATCGCCTTCGGGTTGCCCTTGCGCACCAGGAACACCATCGTCGTCGAGTACGGCGAGCTGTTGTCCGGGAAACGCGCGCGCCAGTCCTTCGGCAGCAGCTGGCCGCGCTCGGCGAGCAGGTCGATGTCGTTCGGCTGGTTCATCGTCACGACGTCGGCCTGCAGCCCCTGCAGTACCGACAGCGCCTGCGCGCTCGACGCGCCGTGCGACTGCTTGATCGTGACCGTCTCGCCGGTCTTCTGCTTGTAGGCCGCGGCAAAGCTCGCGTTGATGTCCTTGTACAGCTCGCGCGTCACGTCGTACGACACGTTCAGGATCGACGTGTCCGCGTGCGCGGCCGTCGCCGCCACGACCAGCGCCGCCGCCGCGCCCGTGTGCAGCCAGCGACCGATCCCCTTGATGCTTGCCATCGTGATATGCCCCGTTTCCAGTGGTGGTGAATGTGCGTGACCGCCCGCGTACGCGCTGTCATCGAAACGTAAGCGGGCATTCTAGCGGCCGGCCGCGGCGCGCCTTCCAATCAGTCGTGGAAAGCAAATCTCGAAACATGCTAAACGACGGCCGGGGCTCGCGCGCGCCGCCGCCCCGGTGTTAAGATCGCCGCTCAGCCCACTCACGGTTCATCCATGTCCGCTTTCCTGCGCTCGCCCTCGATCCTCGCCGCCGTCGCGGCAGGTGCGCGCGCGGCCGGGCTGAAACTGAAAAAACGACTCCTCGCCTGACGGGGACGTCGCGTCCCGTCAGGCGAATGCCGGACGGGATGCCCGCAGGTCGTTTCTTTCTCCTTGCTCGCACGCCTCGCTCCGGCACTCCGCCGGCGGAACGGTTCCTTCCCACTCCGTTTCCACCATGAGGCTTTGCATGAACACACGTTTCGAAGGTATCTGGCTGCCGATCATCACGCCGTTCCACCACGGCGAAGTCGACCATGCCGCGCTCGCGCGACTCGCGCGCCACTATGCGGCCGCAGGCATCGCGGGCTTCGTCGCGGGTGCGACGACCGGTGAAGGCGTGCTGCTCGACGCGCGCGAACAGGACGCGGTGTTCGCGACACTGCGCGACGCGGCGCCCGGGCTGCCGATCGTCGTCGGGCTGACCGCGAGCGCGACGCATTTCGCGGCCGCCCGCGCGCGCGAACTCGCGGCGTTGCGGCCCGACGGGCTGCTCGTCACGCCACCCGTCTACGTGCGGCCGACGCAGGACGGCATCCGCCGCCATGTCGAAGCGATCGTCGACGCGGCCGACCTGCCGGTGCTCGTCTACAACATCCCGTACCGCACCGGCGTGAACGTCGAACTGGACACGCTGCAGGCGCTCGCCCGCGATCCGCGCGTCGCGGGCATCAAGGAATGCGGCGGCACGCTCGACCGGATGAGCCGGCTGGTACACGACACGCCGCTCGCGATCCTGTCCGGCGACGACAACCAGAACTTCGCGGCGATGTGCGCGGGCGCGCACGGCGCGATCGCGAGCAGCGCGCACGTGCTGCCCGAATGGCATGTGCGGATTCACGCGTGGCTGCGCGACGGGCGGCTCGCCGACGCGCGGCGCCTGTCGGTCGCGCTGCAGCCGCTCGTCGCGGCGCTGTTCGCGGAACCGAACCCGGCGCCGGTGAAGGCCGTGCTCGCCGCGCAAGGATGGTGCGAGGACGGGTTGCGGCTGCCGTTCGTGCCGGCGAGCGACGCGTTGCGGGCGCGGTTGGAGAAGCTCTGTGCGGGGCTCGAGGCGATCGAGCCGGACGCCGCCGCGGCATAGGAATCACGCGGCAAGCGCCTGCTCCGTCGCTCCCCGCACCGCCTGCGTCACGATCCGCGCGAGCCGCTCGACCGTCGGCGTCGCCGACGACGTGCGTCGCAGCAGGATCAGCGGCAAGCTCGGCAGCGCCGGCAGCCCGCACGACGCCGCATCGAGCACGCGCACCGACGCGGGCAGCCCGTAATGCGTGCGCACCGTCAGCCCGAGGCCGGCCGCCGCGGCCGCCCATAGCCCGGCCAGGCTCGGTGTCGTGAACGCGACGCGCCACGGCACGCCCGCGCGGTCGAGCGCATCGGTCGCCGCGCCGAAGAACCGGCACGGCCGGTCGAACACGACGAGCGGCAACGGCTCGTCCGTCCCCCGCACCGCACGACCGCCCGCTTCGCCGACACCGCCCTCCCCACCCGCATCCCCGCCGCCATCCGGCATCCCGACACCCCCGCCCGCCACCGCGCCGATCCATTGCATCGGCACGTGCGCGATCGCTTCGCCGTCGATCCCCGCCCGCGACACGAGCGCCGCCGACGCCGGATCGCCCCACACGAGCGCCAGATCGAGCTGGTTCGCATCGAGCCGGTCGAGCAGGTCGGCATTGCGCGCCACGCGCGCCTCGATCTTCACCTTCGGATGCGCGCGCGCGAACCGCCCGAGCACGTCCGGCAGGATCGCCTCGCCGAAATCCTCCTGCAGCCCCACCCGTACCCAGCCGTCGAGCTTCACGCCGCGCACGGCCGCGGCCGCCTCGTCGTTCAGCTCGATCATCCGCCGCGCGTAGCGCAGCATCGCGTCGCCGGCGTCGGTCAGCGCGAGCCCGCGCCCGGCTTTCACGAACAGCGGCGTGCCGGCCTGCTCCTCGAGCTTGCGGATCTGCGCACTCACCGCCGACGACGAGCGCGCGACGCGGTCGGCCGCCTTCGCGAAACTGCCGAGATCCACGCCCGCGACGAGGCTGCGCAACGCCGCGACGTCGAAGTTGGGCCGCGCCAGCGCCGCGTCGGCGCCCGCGAGCGGCTCGCCGCCGTCGCGCGCAATGTCGTGTTCGGGCATCTCAATCATCCTGATTTATCGAACGATTCATCAAAAACTTTCCGATTTTCAGGATGAATGTAGGCCGCCAGACTGTGGACGTCAACTTCGAATCGGGCCTCCGTCATGGATACCTCGTGCATCGCTTCCCCCTCTTCGACTGCCCGCGACGTGCGCGGGCCGGCCCATCGCTGGCGCGTGCTGGGCGCCGGCGTCGCCGCGAACCTGAGCTTTTCGGCTGCCGCGGCCGGCATTCCGACCACGGCCGTCTGGATGCGCTCGGCCTACCACCTCGACAACGGCGCACTCGGCCTCGTGCTTGGCGCGCTCGGCTTCGGCGTCGCGCTGTCCGAGCTGCCGTGGGGCATCGCCGCCGACCGCTTCGGCGACCGCCGCGTGCTGCTGACCGGGCTCGTCGCGACGGCCGCGATGCTCGCGCTGATGATGTGCACGATCGCCCCGACCGCGCACGCGGTGCCGCCGCTGATGCGGGTCGTCGCGGCCATGGGCTGCGTCGGGCTGCTCGGCGGCAGCGTGAACGGGTCGAGCGGGCGCGCGGTGATGCGCTGGTTCGGCGAGCGCGAACGCGGGCTCGCGATGAGTATCCGCCAGACGGCCGTGCCGCTCGGCGGCGGCCTCGGTGCGGGGCTGCTGCCGTCGCTCGCGTCGCATGCCGGCTTCGCCGCGGTGTTCGGTGCGCTGATGCTGCTGTGCGCGGGATCGGCGGCGCTCACCTGGCGCTGGCTGCACGAGCCGCCCGCGGAGCCGGCCGCGGCGCGCGTCGCCACGTCCCTAGCCACGTCCCTAGCCACGTCCCTAGCCACGTCCCTAGCCACGCCGCTCGCCGTGCCACAGCCGCAGCCCGCCGGCCACGCGCGCAACCCGCTCGCGAGCGGCCCGGTGTGGCGCATCGTGCTCGGCATCGGCCTGCTGTGCGCGCCGCAGTTCGCGGTGCTCACGTTCGCGACGGTGTTCTTGCACGACTTCGGCCGGCTCGGCCTCGCCGGCATCAGCACGGCGATGGTCGCACTGCAGCTCGGCGCGATGGTGATGCGCGTCTGGAGCGGCCGCCATACCGACCGGCACGGCAACCGGCGCGCGTACCTGCGCGGTTCCGTGTTCGTCGCGGCCGGGTCGTTCACGTTGCTCGCGGCCGCGACGGCCGGCAGCCCGCATGTGCCGCTCGCCGCGATCGTCGCGATTCTCGTGTTCGCCGGCGTGTGCGTGTCGGCATGGCACGGTGTCGCGTACACCGAGCTCGCGACGCTCGCGGGTGCGAACCACGCGGGCACCGCGCTCGGGATGGCCAACACGGTCGTCTACCTCGGCCTGTTCGCGACGCCGCTCGCGATTCCGCCGCTGCTCGCCGCGACTTCTTGGAGCGTGGTGTGGCTCGCCGCGGCGTTGATCGCCGCCGCGACCTACCCGCTGTTCGCGCGCTGACGGGCGCGCGCGGCGGCCGACGGCGTCGAGCGGCGGCCGCCGTCGCGCGGTGCGGTCAGAACTTGTACACGGCCGACAGCATCGCCGAACGGCCGTCGCCGAACTCGACCGCCGATGACCGCGATTCGCTGCCCGACACCTGCCGCACGCGTTCGACGTACGCGCGATCGAACAGATTGTCGACGTTCAGCTGGATGCGCAGCCGGCGGCTCACGTCGTAGCTCGCCATCAGGTTGTGCACCCAGTACGCGCCGAGCTTGCCGTCGCCCTGCGACGTCACGTTGCGCCGACCGACGAAGTGCGAACCGTAGCCGAGCGTCCAGCCCGCCGGCAACCGATAGGTCGTCCACACGTTGAACGCGTGCCGCGGCGTGTTGCCGAGCGCCTGCCCGTCGCGCCGCGGCGACGACGGCGAGCTGAGCGTCACGCTCGCGAGGTACGTGTAGTTCGCGAACACGTCCCAGCGCGGCGTCACCTTGCCGGCGGCGCCGAGCTCGACCCCGCGCACGCGTTGCCGGCCCACGAGCGCATAGCTGCCGTCGGCCATTCGTTCGCGCGCGTTCTTCTTTTCGGTCTGGAACAGCGCGCCGTTCAGCGCGATGCCCGCGAGCCCCTCCCATTTCGCACCGAGTTCGAAGCTCTCGTTTTTCTCGGGCGCGAGCGCGCCGGTCGCCGCGCTCACGCCGGAGCCGGTGGTCACGAGGAATTCGGCGGACGGGTTGAACGACGTCCCGTACGCGAAATACGCGCGACCGTTGTCGGTCGGCTTGAACACGAGCCCCGCGCGCGTGCTCAGATGCCGATCGGCCGTATCCGCGCGCTCGGTGGGCTTGCCGGCCGCGGTGCCTTCCGACCGGCCGTCGATCCAGTCGTGCCGCAGCCCGACGTCGATGTCCCAGTAGCGGCCCACCGAGATCGTGTCGAACGCGTACAGCGCCTTCACGACCAGCGCTGTGTCGTTGCGCGCGCTGTCCTGGCGCTGCGCCGGGCCGCGCCACACGCCGGGCGGCGCGGCGAGCGCGAAGCCGTCGGCCGGGTAGAAGCGGTTGAGCCCGTACGAATAGGTCGTGCGGCCGTACGTCTCGCGCGAGATCTCGAAGCCCGTGACCAGCGTATGCCCGATGCCGAACGTCGAGAACGCGCTGGTGACGTTCGTCTGGTTCGCCCACATCGCGGTCGACGCATCGCGGCCATAGCCCTGCGGCCCGGCCGGCTTGTAGCGCCCCGGCGGCAGGCCCTGCAGGTTCACGTGCGACGCCGAAATCACCGTGTCGCGATTCAGGTGCGCATAGCGGCCCAGGTTCTGCACCTTCAGGCCGGACGACACGTCGTGTTCGGCCTTCACGGTGAACGTATCCGACGTGATGCGTTCGCGGTCGAGATTGCGCCAGCCGAAATAGCGGTCGCGCGACACGCCGGCCAGCACCTGGCCGTTGTGCGCCGGCAGCCCGTAGTCGGGCAGGTTGTTGTCGTACTGGTGGAAATAGCCGAGCGTGACGCGGGTCGGCGTGCCGAGACCGAACGCGAGCGACGGCGCGATGCCCCAACGCCGCTTGCGGATGTCGTCGCGGCCGGGCACGTCGTTGACGTGCGCCATCGCATTCAGGCGGAACGCCGCGCGGCCGTCGGTGCCGGCCAGCGGCCGGTTCGCATCGAGCGTCACGCGGCGGTAGTCCGACGTGCCGAGCATCGTGCCGGCCTCGGTGAACGCGCCGGCCTTCGGTGTCTTGCTGACCAGGTTCACCGAGCCGCCCGTCGTGCCCGCGCCGCCGAACACCGAATTCGGCCCCTTGATCACCTCGACCGCCTCGACGTTGAACAGGTCGCTGCGATTGTTCTGCGCGCTGTCGCGCAGCCCGTCGAGCTGCAGGTTCGCGTTCGCGCCGAAACCACGGATATTGAACATATCGCCCGACCCGCCGCCGCCCTCGCCGGCGTTGAACGTGATGCCCGCGACGTTCGACAGCGCCTCGCGCAAGCTCAGCGCCTGCTGTTCGTCGAGCACCGCGCGCGGCACGACGGTGATCGTCTGCGGCACGTCGAGCAGCGGCGTCGCATATTTGGCGGAACCCGACCGGTCGACGCGCGACCCGGCGTCGCGCGCGCCGTGCACGACGATCGGGTCCAGGTGCGGCGCGCGGCGCGGCTCGCCTTCCTCCGCGCAGGCCGGCGCGGCCGCACAGGTCATCATCGCGAACGCGACGGATGCGGTCGCGCGGCGCGGCGGCGTCGCGCTCGACCGGATACAACGGCTCATGTTCACTCCATTCCATTGATGAGAATGATTCTCATTCAATAGAATTGGGCGCGACATGACAATTGGACACGTCCGAACTTCGCGGTCCGAACGAACCGCCGCACGGAACGGCCGCGCCGCCGGCTGCCCGCGCGCCGCCGTGTCAAACCGCCTCGCGCGCCAGCGCACGCCGCGCGGCCGGCCGTTCGGCCTCGCGCTGTGCATGCACGGTCCATGCGGGATGCCGCGTCATGTCGAGCCCGATCGCGACGCCCCAGCGATACAGCACGAGCAGGAACGGATCGACGATCGAATGCGCACCCGGCTCGGCCCACGTGCGGCCGTCGGCCAGCAGAGCTTCGATCGACGCGTTCGCGGCGTCGATCGTGCTGCGTCCGTGCGCGCTGACCGCGCCGTGCAGCGCCGGATCGTCGATGAAGCGACCGGGCCGCCACAGCGCGCCGTAGCCGACGCCGTGCACCCAGCCGACCAGCCAGGCGAGCCATTCGTGGCACCGCGCCTCGCGCAGCGGATCGCCGAGCGGCAGCAATTGCGCGTCCGGATAGCGGCGTGCGAGATACGTGAGGATCGCCGGCGTTTCGGTCAGCACGCGCGGCTCGCCCGGAATCGCGAGCACGGGTACGCGCGCCTTCGGGTTGATCGCGAGATAGCGCGCGTCGAGGTTCTGCCGCTCCTTCACCGAGACGATTTCGACGTCGAACGGCGCGCCGGTTTCCTCCAGCGCGATGTGGGCGGCGAGCGAGCAGGCGCCCGGCGAAAGATAGAGACGATAGGCGTTCATGGCGGCTTGGCGTGACGGGCTGTGGAAGACGGAACCGAGTGTAGGAACGCATGCCGATACGCGACAAACGATGAATTGTCGTGCTCGGACATTAGTGTTACTAATACCTGCATGCGACGCATCCACCTTCCTCCGCTGCAGACGCTGCGCGCGTTCGAAGCCGCCGTGCGGCTGCAGAGCTTCACGCGCGCGGCCGACGAGCTCGCGCTCACGCAAGGCGCGGTCAGCCAGCACATCCGCGCGCTCGAGGCGCAGCTCGGCTATCCGCTGTTCACGCGCGAACGCAACGGCGCGACGCCGACGCATGCCGCGCACGCGCTCGCATTGCAGGTGCGCCAGGGCCTGAGCGTGCTCGACCGCGCGTCCGAGCCGACGCTGGCGGTGCGCCGCCCGCGCACCTGCGACGTGACGCTGAACGTGAGCGTGCTGCCGAGCGTCGCCGAGCGCTGGCTCGCACCGCGCCTGCCGCGCTTCTCGGCCGCGCATCCGCACATCTCGATCGTGCTGCATCCGAACGTCGCGCTCGCGCCGCTGCGCAAGCGCGACCGCATCGACGTCGCGCTGCGCTACGGGCCCGGCACGTGGCCCGGCGTCGTCGCCGAGAAGCTGATGAACGAGACGATCTTTCCGGTCGCGAGCCCCGCGTACCGCAATCGCGACGGCGTCGTCCCGCGCACGCCGGCCGACCTCGTGCGCGCGACGCTGCTGCGCCATCCCGCGCAGCCGTGGGAACCGTGGCTCCAGGCCGCGCGGCTCGACCTCACCGAATCCGCACGCGCACCGCGCTTCACCGATACGAACGCGCTGATCGACGCCGCGCTGCAAGGCCGCGGCGTCGCCCTCGCGCGCCGCTCGCTGATCGAGCCCGAACTCGCTGACGGCACGCTCGTGCGCGTGTCGACGGTGCGCATCGCCGACGTGTACGCGCACTACGTCGTGTGGCGCCCCGACCATCCTCGGGAAGCGGCGATCCGCACGTGGCTCGACTGGCTGCGCGGCGAAGTGCGGCGCAGGACGCCGCGGCGCTGACGCCGACGCCGACGCTCACGCGCGCATCGGCATCGCCACCTTGTCGAGCGTGATCGGCAGATCGCGCACCCGCACGCCGGTCGCGTGATAGACCGCATTGGCGATCGCGGCCGGCACGCCGGTGATGCCGATCTCGCCGATGCCGCGAATGCCGAGCGGATTGAAATGCGTGTCGTTTTCGTCGACGAAACTCACGTCGAGCTCGCCGATGTCCGCGTTCACGGGCACGTGATATTCGGCGAGATTCGCGTTCGTGAAGCGGCCATGCCGCACGTCGAGATGCGAACCCTCCTCGAGCGCGGTGCCGAGCCCCCACACCATCCCGCCGGTCAACTGGCTGCGTGCCGTTTTCGCGTTGAGCAGGCGGCCGACGCTGTAGACGCCGACGATGCGCGGTACGCGAATCGTGCCGAGTTCGGCGTCGACGTGCACTTCGGCAAACACCGCGCCGAACGAATGGGATGCATAACGCGACTTCTCGTCGCCCGGCTTCGTCGTCGCCTGCGCGTCGATCGGCCGGCCGCCCGCACGCGCGATCACCGCCGCGGCCGGATCGCGCCGCGACGGCTCGCCGCGATGCACGACCCAGCCGTTGTCGACCGTCACGTCATCGGCCGCGGCGCCGTGCAGCGGCGACCCGGGATCGGCGATCGCCAGCGCGATCAGCTTCGCGCGCGCCTGCAGCGCGGCCTCGCGCACGGCGGGCGCCACGCTCGCCGCCGACTGCGAGCCGCCCGATACCGGCGCGCGCGGCAGGCTCGAATCGCCGAGCGCGAAGCGCACGTTCTGCGGCGCGAAACCGAGCGCATCGGCCGCGACCTGCGTCATCACCGTATAGGTGCCGGTGCCGATGTCCTGCGTGCCCGACGCGACCTCGGCCGTGCCGTCCGGCAGGATGCGCGCCCGCGCCGACGCTTCGCTGCGGTTCGCCGGATACGTGGCGGCCGCCATCCCGAGGCCGATCAGCGTGTCGCCGTCGCGCAGCGTGCGCGGCGCGCCGGTGCGGCGCGACCAGCCGAAGCGCCGCGCGCCGACCTCGTAGCATTCGCGCAGCTTGTTGCTCGACCACGGCTTGCCGTCCTGCGGATCGACTTCCGCGTAATTCGCGAGCCGCAGCGCAACCGGGTCCATGCCGAGTTGCCACGCGAGCTCGTCCATCGCCGATTCGAGCGCGAACGAGCCCGACGCCTCGCCGGGCGCGCGCATGAACGTCGGCGTGCCGACGTTCAGCGGCACGATCCGGTGCGTGGTCGCGTGGTTCGGCACCGCGTACATGATCCGCGACGGCATCCCGCACATTTCCATCCAGTCCTCGAACGTCGACGTGGTGGCGATCGTGTCGTGGCGCATCGCCGTCAACGTGCCGTCCTGGCGGGCGGCCAGCACGATGCGCTGTTCGGTGAACGGCCGCCCGCCGACCGAGCCGAACATCTGCGGCCGCGTCAATGCGAGGCGAACCGGGCGCCCGACCTGCTTCGCGGCCATCGCGCACAACGACACGTGCGACCACGACGAGCCCTTGCAGCCGAAGCCGCCGCCGAGAAACGGCGAAATCACGCGCACGTGTTCCGGTGCGATGCCGAACACGGCGGCCACCGCCGTGCTCGCGCCCGACACGCCCTGCGTCGCGTCGTGCAGCGTGAGCGTCGGGCCGTCCCAGCGCGCCATCGTCGCGTGCGGCTCGATCGGGTTGTGGTGCTGCATCGGCGTCGTATAGGTCGCGTCGATGCGCACCGCGCCTTCGCGCAGGCCTGCATCGACGTCCCCGCGCTGCGTATCCATCGCGCGGCCCTGCTGCTTCGGCGGCATGCGCGCGCCGCGCTTCGCGTGCGCGAAATCCGCGACGGCATCGGTCGCGCGATAGCGCACCTGCACGGCATGGGCGGCGTCGGTCGCCTGCTCGAGCGTTTCGGCGACGACGACCGCGACGGGTTCGTTGCTGTAGCGCACCGTGTCGTCCTGCAGCAACGTGAGGCGGCGCCCGGCCGGCGGCGACAGCGGCGGCCGGCCGCCGTTGGGCAGCCGCATCGCGTTCTCGTGCGTGATCACGATCAGCACGCCCGGCATCGCGCGGGCGCGCGCCGCATCGATCGACTCGATCCTGCCGGATGCGATCGTGCTCGTGACGAGCACCGCGTGCGCGAGCCGCGTATCGGAGAATTCGGCCGCGTAGTGCGCGCCGCCCGTCACCTTCAGTACACCGTCGACACGGTCGAGCGGTTGTCCCGTCATCGTGTTCATGCGGCACCTCCCGTCATGGCGGCTGCCGTTTCGACCGCACGGACGATCGCCCGCTGCGCGAGCGCGACCTTGAAGCCATTGCCGTCGAGCGGACGCGCATCGCGCAATGCCAGCGCGGCCGCCTCGCGCAGCGTCGCGTCGGTCGGCGTGCGGCCAACGAGATGCGCTTCCGCTTCCGTTGCACGCAACGGCTTGTGCGCGACGCCGCCGAGCGCGATCCGCGCGTCGGCGACGCGCGGGCCGTCCATCCGCAGGGCGGCCGCGACCGACACCAGCGCGAACGCGTAGCTCGCGCGATCGCGCACCTTCAGATAGTGCGCATGGTCGGCAAAGCGCGGCGGCGGCAAGTCCACCGCGGTGATCAGCTCGCCCGGTTCGAGCGTCGTGTCGAGATCGGGACGATCGCCCGGCAAGCGGTGAAACGAGGCGATCGGAATCTGCCGTGCACCGCGCGGGCCGCTCACCTGCACGACCGCATCGAGCGCGGCGAGCGCGACGCTCATGTCCGACGGGTTCACCGCCACGCACTGCGGGCTCGCACCGAGGATCGCGTGCATCCGGTTGTGGCCGCCGATCGCCGCGCAGCCGCTGCCCGGCTCGCGCTTGTTGCATTGCGCGAACGCGGGGTCGTAGAAATACGGGCAGCGCGTGCGCTGCATCAGGTTGCCGCCGACGGTCGCCATGTTGCGCAATTGCGCGGACGCGCCAGCGAGCAGCGGATAGTCGGCGCGCACGCGCGGATGATCGGCCGCATCGCTGTTGCGCACGAGCGCACCGATGCGCACGCCGCCGCCGGGCAGCGCATCGACCGTATCGAGGCCCGCGATCCGCGTGATGTCGATGAGCGTGACGGGCCGCGCGACACCGCCCTTCATCAGGTCCAGCAGGTTCGTGCCGCCGCCGATGAAGGCCGCGCCGGGCCGCTGCGCCGCGCGCACGGCGCCGGCGACGTCGGTCGCGCGTTCGTAGGAGATTGCTTCCATTGCGGTGCCCTCCCCGCCTAGCCGTGCGCCGCATGCGCGGCGCGCACGGCGGCGACGATGTTCGGGTACGCGCCGCAGCGGCACAGGTTGCCGCTCATGCGCTCGCGGATCTCGTCGTCCGACAACTGCGCGGGACGGCGCCGCACGTCGTCGGTGGCGGCGCTCCCGGCCCCCGCCGCGAACTCGTCGAGCAGCGCGGTCGCCGAGCAGAGCTGGCCGGACGTGCAGTAGCCGCACTGGAACGCATCGCATTCGACGAACGCACGCTGCACCGGGCTCAACACGCCGCCGCGCGCCAGCCCTTCGACGGTCGTGATCCGCTCGCCCTCGTGCATCACCGCGAGCGTCAGGCACGCGTTGATGCGCCGGCCGTCGACGAGCACCGTGCACGCGCCGCACTGCCCGCGATCGCAGCCCTTCTTCGTACCCGTGAGGCCCGCGTATTCGCGCAGTGCGTCGAGCAGCGTGACGCGCGGTTCGAGCTGCAGCGTGTATGCGCGCCCGTTGATGTCGAGATGCACGGGCCGCGCCGGCACCGTATCGCGGCGGGGCGCGGCCGGCGTGGACGCCGCGTGCGGCGACTGCGGATGAACGTGCGATGCGGCGCTGACGGTCGCGGCAGCCGCCGCGGATTGCAGGAAACGGCGCCGCGCGGCGCTGGACGGCGTATCGTGCGGCAACGGCAGCGGCGCTGAACGGCCGGGCCCGAGCGGCGACGGGGCAGCGTCGCGCGCCGGTTCGGCGGACGGAGAATCGGATCGATCGCTGGACATGGCTTCTGCTCGCTCCGTGGTTGATGGACGCGGGTGTGCGCCGCATGCCCGGATGGCAGCGCGGTCGGCACGCGCATCGGCAACGAGCAATTCGGGTGCCGCGAAACTGCGGGGGGCCGCATACAGGTGCAGCGCCGGCCATCGTGCGCGGCGCGCACCGGGCGGTAGACGGACCGAGTTGGCGGCGAGAACGCTTCCATGACGCCACGCTGGCGCGCGGCTGGCCGTTCGCTGACGAAGCGGCAATAACGCCCGATTTTTGGGCGCGGCCGGCCGCGGATCGGTCGCAAGTTGCCGATCGCGTTTGCGATGCCGCGCATGGCGCCCGCGTCGCCGTGGCCGGGTCGCGGCGTGGCGCGCCGTGTAAATGCGCGCAGCATCCGCCTCTGCTGGAAAATTCCGCCATGCGTGCCGGTGGATCGCCGCGACGGCATTCGGTCAGCCGGACGAAACCATTTCGCGATCGCGCCGGAATCGCAAACGATTCACCGAAACGTCGCATCGCGCCCGCATACTCGAAAACGTTTCCCGATCAGCCTGCCAGGAGAGAAGTCATGCGTCGCGTTTCCGTCGCCGTCGTTCTGTGTACCGCCGTGTTCGTCGCCGCGTGCAGCGACGACGCACCGCACGACGCCCACGCGACCGACACCGTGCCGCAGGCCGGCGCATCGAGCGGCGCCGCCAGCGCGTTCAACAGCGACGCGACCGCGAATACCGCCGCATCCGAGGCCGCGCCGCTCGCGCCGCCCGTCGTGCATTACCCGCCCGATGACGACGACGATGCGAAGCCGACTGCGAACGCAGCCGCTTCAAGCGCCGCCGCGTCGTCGCCGGGCTGATCCCGCTGCCACGTGATAGGAGTCGGTACTGTTCAGGCAGCGCAGTGGGCGCGCGCGTCGAGCCGCCACTGACATGACGTAACGGTCGGCGACGGCGCGAACGGCACGGTGTCGCGCCGCTTCGCGGGCCACGTCGGGCACGGCCGGCCGAGCGATTCGGACCCGGCCGCGGCCGTCAGGGCCATGAGGCCCGCCTGCGCATGGCAAGCGCGACGGCCCGCCCTACCGCGACAGCCACCGCGCGGCATGCGCCGCGCGACCGGCCCGTCAGACCGCGTGCGCGAGCGCGCGATCGACGAGCGCGGCCTCGAAGCCGTCGTCCGCGTCGCGAAAACGCAGCGGCGCCGCGCAATGCACCAGCGTGTCGATGAAGTATTTCGCGCGCGGCCACGGCCCGTAGCCGGCCGCCGTGTTGATGTGCCCGGCATCGCCGAGGTTCACGAACGCGCTACCCAGGCGCTGCGCGAGCGTGCGCGCATCGCCGAGCGGCATCCACGGATCGGTCTCGCTGCCGATCACGATCGACGGCACCGCGAGCCGGCGTGCGTCGAACGGCCCGGCAAACGTGAATTTCTTCGGGCTCGCCGGCGCGACGAACAGCACGCCCGCGACATCGCCGACGTGCGGCCACTGCGCGAGCGCATGCGCGGCCGCGAGGCAGCCGAAGCTGTGCGCGGCGAGCACGAACGGGCCGCGCTCGCGATCGAGCAGCGCGCGCACCGATTGCGCCCAGCCGGCGAGATCGGGCGCATCCCAGTCGTGCTGCTCGACCCGCAACGCGCGCGGGAACTGCCGCTCGAGCCAGGTCTGCCAGTGGGCGCCTTCGCTGCCGTGCAGGCCCGGGACGGTGACGAGCCGCGGCGGCCACGCCGATTTGCTGCATGCGCGCATGATTGCCCTCGCTTGCTTGAAGACGAGGTTCGATTGTGGCGTCGCGTACGCGGCGGCCGAACCAATATTTTGTGCTTTGCTTTTGCGCGGCGCGGTGACCGGCGGCCCGGCGACCGCGTGACGGCGGCCCGCGTCGGCCGTACGCCCCGCGCAGCGGCGCAATGTGCGGCGAAACCGTAGAATGTGGGCTTCCCGTCAGCGTCACACGGAACCGTCCCCGCGCCGACGCGCCGGGCCGGCCGTCAGGAGTCGTCCAATGTCCGCTACGTCCGCCGGCGCGCCGCGCCCGGCTTCGCTCGCCGTTCCCGTGACGCGCCTCGCCGGCGCGCGCGCCGTCACGCAATGAAGATCCTGTTCCATTCACCGCATCAGGAAGCCGGCGCATGGCGCGACGAGATCGCGCGGGCGCTGCCGGAAGCCGAACTGCGCGCGTGGCAGCCGGGCGATACGGCCGCCGCCGACTACGCGCTCGTGTGGCGCGCACCGCGCGAGTTCTTCGCGCCGCGCGACGGCCTGCGCGCGATCTTCAACCTCGGCGCGGGCGTCGATGCGCTGCTCGCGCTCGACCGCGCGCATCCGGGCACGCTGCCCGCACACGTGCCGCTGGTGCGGCTCGAGGATTCGGGCATGGCGCAGCAGATGGTCGAATACGTGACGCACGCGGTGCTGCGCTACCTGCGCCGCTTCGACGAATACGACCTGCAACAGCGCGAACGCCGCTGGCAGCCGCTCGAACCGCATGCGCGCGCGCGCTTCACCGTCGCGGTCCTCGGCCTCGGCGTGCTCGGCGCCGAGGTCGCCCGCGCGCTCGCCGCGCTCGGCCTGCCGGTGCGCGGCTACAGCCGCAGTGCGAAGCAGCTCGACGGCATCGCGACCTTCGCCGGCGACGGCGCGTTCGACGCGTGCATCGACGGCGCGAAGGTGCTCGTCAACCTGCTGCCGAGCACGCGCGACACCGACGGCATCCTGTCGGCGCGCGCGTTCGCGCGGCTCGCGCGCGGCGCGTACGTCGTCAACGTCGCGCGCGGCGCGCATCTCGTCGAAGCCGACCTGCTCGACGCGCTCGCGAGCGGCCAGGTCGCCGCGGCCACGCTCGACGTGTTCCAGCACGAACCGCTGCCTGACGACCATCCGTTCTGGCGCGCGCCGCGCATCACGATCACGCCGCACAGCTCGGCCGAGACGCTGCGCGCGGAAGCCGTCGAGCAGATCGCCGGCAAGATCCGCGCGCTCGAGCGCGGCGCGCCCGTCAGCGGGATCGTCGACTACGCACGCGGCTACTGAATTCCGCCCTACACGAAACCGGAGACAACCATGACGTTCCCCACCGCCGTCAAGATCGTCGAAGTCGGCCCGCGCGACGGCCTGCAGAACGAGAAGACCTTCGTGCCCACCGACGTGAAGATCGCGCTCGTCGACCGGCTGTCGCGCGCCGGCTTCCGCAACGTCGAGGCCGCGTCGTTCGTGTCGCCGAAATGGGTGCCGCAGATGGCCGACGGCGCCGACGTGATGGCCGGCATCGAGCGCCGCGCGGGCACCGTGTACTCGGTGCTCACGCCGAACCTGAAGGGCTTCGAGCATGCGGTCGCCGCGCGCGCCGACGAAGTCGTGATCTTCGGCGCGGCGAGCGAAGCGTTCTCGCAGCGGAACATCAACTGCAGCATCGCCGAGAGCATCGCGCGCTTCGAGCCCGTTGCGAAGGCCGCGAAGGACGCGGGCCTGCGACTGCGCGGCAGCGTGTCGTGCGCGCTCGGCTGCCCGTATCAAGGCGAGGTGCCGGTCGCGTCGGTCGTCGACGTCGTCGAACGCTTCGCCGCGCTCGGCTGCGACGAGATCGACATCGCCGACACGATCGGCGTCGGCACGCCGAAGCGCACGCGCGAGGTGCTCTCCGCGGTCACGCGCGTGTTCCCGCGTGAACGGCTGTCGGGCCATTTCCACGACACCTACGGCCAGGCGCTCGCGAACATCTACGCGGCGCTGTTCGAAGGGATCGAGATCTTCCACGCGTCGGTCGCGGGCCTCGGCGGCTGCCCGTACGCGAAGGGTGCGACCGGCAACGTCGCGACCGAGGACGTGCTGTACCTGATGCAAGGCCTCGGCATCGAGACCGGCATCGATCTCGCGCAGGTCGTCGCGGCCGGCAACTTCATCTCGAACGCGATCGGCCGCGCGAACGTGTCGCGCGCCGGTCGTGCACTGCTTGCCAGGGCGCAGGGCGCGGCCGACGCCGCGAACTGCGTCTGATCACGCCCTCCCACGGACGCCTCCCCATGACGACACCCGCTTCATTCGATTCCCTCCCCGATTCCGCGCGACGCGTCGCGCTGCTGCTGCGCGAGCGCGGCCATGCGAAAGGCATCGTGATGCTCGCCGAAACCGGCAAGACGTCGGCCGAGGCCGCGGCCGGGCTCGGCTGCTCGGTCGCGCAGATCGCGAAGTCGATCCTGTTTCGCCGGCAGGCCGACGGCGCGCCCGTGCTGGTCGTCGCGAGCGGCGTGAACCGCGTCGATGAAAAGAAGGTCGCCGCGCAGGTCGGCCCGGTCGGCCGCGCGGACGCGAAGTTCGTGCGCGACAACACCGGCTATGCGATCGGCGGCGTCTGCCCGATCGGCCATCTGGTCGAACCCGTCACGCTGATCGACGCCGACCTGCTCGCGCTCGACAGCCTGTGGGCCGCTGCCGGCCATCCGCACGCGGTGTTCAACCTGTCGCCGCACGAACTCGTGTCGCTGACGGGCGCGCCGGTCGCGGACGTCGCGTTGCGGGAGCCCGCATGAGCGACGTGACGATGCCGGTCGCCACGGTCGCGTCGCCGTGCACCGACGTCTGCCGGATCGATCCGCGCACCGACTGGTGCGCGGGCTGCCTGCGCACGCGCGGCGAGATCAAGGGATGGCGTGAGTCGGACGACGACGCGCGGCGCGCGCTGCTTGCGCGGCTGGATGCGCGGCGGCGGCTGATCGCGGGCAGCGAGACATAAAAAAAAGGTTCATCGCGGGAAACCGTGGAGCGTTTGAGGGGGATTGCGTAATCTGACGCCTGACTTTAAAGACGTCAGGAGGA